>DASTHR010000267.1:0-3003 GCA_035718105.1 Burkholderiales bacterium | reverse complement strand
CTCGGCGCCGCGGCGCGCCGCCGCGTGAAGGGGTATTCGAAGGGCATGCGCCAGCGCCTGGGGCTGGCGCAGGCGCTGCTGGGTCATCCCGCGCTGCTGTTCCTGGACGAGCCCACCACCGGCCTCGACCCCATGGGCCGGCGCGAGTTCTACGACATCCTGCGGGAACTGCGGGAGGACGGCGTGACCATGCTGCTCGCCTCCCACGTGCTCTCGGAGATCCAGGAGCGCGTGGACCGGCTTGCCATCATCAAGAGCGGGCAGGTGCAGGCCGTGGGCTCGGTGCACGGCCTGCGCGAGGACATGGGGCTGCCGCTGTGGTTCGACGTGCGCCTCGCGGACGGCGCGGTGGACGGGCTGCGGGAGTCCCTGGCCCACCTGCCGGTGGAGGAGATCCGGGTGAGCGGGGACCAGGTGTCCGTCTACTGCCGGCGGGAGGCCAAGATGGCGGTGCTGGGGGTGCTGGCGGGCCTCGACGGCCGGGTCCGCGACGTCCACGTGCGCGAGCCGTCCCTCGAGGACGTGTTCCTGGGCTATGGAGGGTAGGGTGAAAGTGGAGTTAACCACCAAGGCACCAAGGCACCAAGACGAGAAAGCTTGGTTGTTCGGAGGTGATGAGAGTCCGGCTGGCAGGTCCGGCTTCAGCCGGAGACGGACGCCGCATGTCCGCATGAATGAGGGCCTACGGGCTGCTGTGGTGAATGCTCTTGGTCTTCCTTTGTGCCTTGGTGTCTTGGTGGTGAAGGATTTGGTTTAATCATGGCGCGGGTGGAGCTGAGGCCCATCGCGGTCATCGCCGGCAAGGAATTCTGGGACCGCATCCGCAACTGGTGGGTGCTGGCGGTGGCGCTCGTGTTCACGGTGTTCGCGCTGGTGATTGCCTACTTCGGCTCGGCGCAGGCGGGGGCGGTGGGCTTCCGCGGCATCGAGGTCACCATCGCCAGCCTGGTGAGCCTGGTGATCTACCTGGTGCCCCTGATCGCCCTGATCCTCGGCTTCGACGCCATCGTCGGCGAGCGCGAGCGCGGTTCCCTGGACCTGCTGCTGTCCCTGCCCGTCACCCGCTTCGAGCTGCTGCTGGGCAAGTTCCTGGGGCTCTCCTCCGCCCTGGCCTTCTCCACCGTGGCCGGATTCGGCGTGGTGGGGGTGATCCTGTCGCGGGAGCTGGACACCGCGGCGCTGTTCCACTACGCGGGGTTCATGGTCAGTTCCATCCTGCTGGGCATGGCTTTCCTCAGCCTGGCGGTCACGGTATCGGTGCTGGCGGCGGACCGCACCCGCGCCAGCGGCGCCGCCATCGCGGTCTGGTTCTTCTTCGTGCTGGTTTTCGACCTGCTGCTGCTGGGGGCGCTGGTGGCGAGCGGGGGCGAGGCGGGCGGGCAGTTATTCCCATACCTGCTGCTCGCCAACCCGGCGGACGTGTTCCGCATCCTCAACATCTTCGGCATGGAGGACGTGCGCACCCTGTACGGCCTCGCCACCGTGTTCCCCGAGGCGCTGGCGAACCCCTGGCTGCTGGGCGGCGTGATGCTGGCCTGGATCGCGGCGCCCCTTTCCCTTGCCGTATGGAGATTCAAGTGACGAGAATTCCGACCCTGTGGCGCATCCTGGTGCTCGGCGCCGCCCTCGCGGCGGCGGGCTGCGGCGAGGCCGAGCGGCCCAAGGCCGCGCAGCCGGTGGAGATCACCCGCAGCACCGTGTGCAGCCTGGACGGCATGGTGCTGGCGGACTACCCCGGGCCCAAGGCGCAGATGCACTATGCCCAGGGCAAGCCGGATTTCTTCTGCGACACCGTGGAGATGTTCTCCCTGTACCTGCGGCCGGAGCAGCAGAAGCGGGTGACCGCCCTCTACGTGCAGGACATGGGCAGGACCGACTGGGACAAGCCCGAGGGCCACTGGATAGACGCCCGCACGGCGGTGTACGTCCACGGCAGCAGGCGCCGCGGATCCATGGGCCCCACCATCGCCTCCTTCTCCCGGGAGGAGGATGCCAAGGCCTTCGCCGGGATGCATGGCGGTCGGGTGCTGCGCTTCGCCGAGGTGAAGCCGGAGATGGTTATCCTGGACGGTGGCGCGCTGCACGATCAGCGCATGTAGTTCAGGCTCAATGCTCAAGGAAGAAGAACTCGATACATGGCGAACTTTTTCGAGAAGCTGGACCTGCAGGACGCGGAGCGTGTGGACCGGCTGGCGAAGCTGGCCTTCGAGCTGCGGGAGAACCGGGCCGCGCTGCTGCGCCGGCATGGCGCCGCGGACGAAGCCGAGCTGCTGGAGCGCATCCGCTCCGGCGCCGTTGCCGAGCACCCCGCGTACGAGGACTACCTGGGCGCCCGCATCCTCTGGGAAACCCGGGAGGCGCTGCGTGCCGAGCTGGGCGGGCTGCTCACGGAGCTGAACCGGTGAGCGGCGTCCAGATCCACCTGGCGCTGGCGGAGCGCATCGCCGCCCGCTACCCGGAGCGCCTCGCCGCCGGCCCGCGGCTGAGCCAGGATGCCCTGGTCGTGCAGTTTGCCGATGGCCTGGCGCTGGAGCTGCGCTTCGCCTCGGCGCAGGAATACTCGATCCGCTGGGTGTGGGGCGAGGCGGAACTGGGCATAGACACCGCGCCGCTGCACCCGGGGCTTTCAACCTTCCCCAACCACCTTCACGATCATGAGGGCGCCTGCCGCGCCGACCCGCTCACGGTTCCCGGCCGCGATCCCTGGGAGAACCTGGAGCGCCTGTTGCAGGCGCTGCTGGCTGATCCGCTCCTGGAAGGGGTTGCGGCCTAGCAGGCTGTTGAAAAACCCCTCGGGGCCGCGGCGCTGGCTTTCCGGGATGCCCCGCCGCAGCGTCGTGCCTCGGAACGTGCACAGCGCAGGCGGGGATGCGCTCGCTCCGCGGTCGCATCCCTGGCGCCGGGAGCGCCGGGGCCCCTGCTCCGCGCTGCGCGAGCGTGGCGCGAAGCGAGCCGCGTCGAATGGCGGGTGCACATTCGCAAGGCGAGCGACAAGGGCGACCG
>DASTHR010000266.1:0-5565 GCA_035718105.1 Burkholderiales bacterium | reverse complement strand
ATGCCCCTGGCGTCGGCATCCTTTGCCAACTTTGCTCGTGACGCGGGCAAGGGATATCCCGTGAACCAGGAGTAATGCAGAGGAGAGACACCCGTATGGTAGCGAAGAAGAAGGCTCCGAAGAAGGCGGCCAAGAAGCCCGCCGCGAAGAAACCCGCGAAGAAGGTGGCAGCAAAGAAGGCGGCTCCCAAGAAGGCTGCGCCGAAGAAGGCCGCCGCCAAGAAGGCTGCTCCGAAGAAGGCTGCTCCGAAGAAGGCCAAGGTAAAGCGTGCTCCGAATCCGGCATTCATGATGCCGAAGACCCCGAGCGAGGCGCTGGCGGCGGTGGTTGGCGCTGCTGCCGCGGCACGCACCGAAATCACCAAGAAAGTGTGGGACTACATCAAGAAGAACAAGCTCCAGGACTCCATCAACAAGCGCATGATCAACGCCGACGAGGCGCTGAAGAAGGTGTTCGGTGGCAAGTCCCAGGTGTCGATGTTCGAGATGACCAAGCTCATCAGCAAGCACCTGAAATAAGTCCATGTAACTGTTCTGCCGCGCGGCCGGGTCCCACGGGATTCCGGCCGCGATGCTTTTCGGGGGGGCTCAGAGGGCCAGGGGAGAGGGCTCCGCCGCCAGCAGCGCCTCGACCCATTGCTCGCCGCCGGGATCGTGGCGTGTCATGCCGAGCAGCCTGCGGGCACTCCGCAGCCAGTGTTCGCGCCCGGCATCCGCCGCGGCAGCGAGGGCGGCCGCCTCTCCGCAATCGCACCATGTCCGGTAGGCTGCGGTGAGGGAGGGAAACAGTTCCCGGCGCAGCCCCTCGCGTAGAGCGAAATAGAAATGCAGTGACGGTCGCGCATCCCGCTCCAGCAGAACTGGCAGCGTGGACAGGCAGTCTGCGAGGTTGTCGCGCACCGCCCGGGCCAGCACTTCGGCACGGCGGCTCCGGAAACCCGCCAGCATCTCCGTCCATTCCGGGCCCAGGATGCCATCGGCGAGCACCTCGCCCAGTTCATGCAGGATAAGGGTCTCGGTTTCCTCGCCGGTCATGCGCTCGAGGGCGCCCTCGGGGTCCGAGACGAAGCCATAGCCCTCCAGGGCCATGGCCAGGGGACCACCGGCCCTCTTCATGCCCCAGAGTTCGACCTTTTCCCAGATCCAGCGCCGCAGCGCGTCCTGGCGCACCAGGATAGCACCGCCCTGGGAGGCGGCGGGTGGTGCGGAGATGCCCCGTGCGTGCTCACGGCCCGCCACCAGCACTTCGACGCCATCGCGGGTTTCCCGGCGCTCCAGCCTGCCGAGGAAGAACTGCGGCTGGTGGAAGCGCCCGTAGCCGGCGCCGTACACCAGGCCCCGGGACAGGAGGCGATCGTTGACGGCCCGGGCTTCGAACGGTTCGAGCCGGCTGTCCCCCAATGGCAGCGAACGGTACTCGCTGTTCTCCAGGTCGCCCCAGCGGGTTTCCCGCTCCGTCAGCCAGCGTCCGAGGGCGTCCTTGGGAGGCGTGGCGGTGAGCGGCAGCTTCTGCTCCCAGCGGTACAGCTCCCGCATTTCCAGCAGGTAGGTGCACAGGGTCATGTCCCGGGCGTGGCGGGCATCCGCGACGTCGCAGTTGTACTGAACCGTGTCCACGAGGGCCCGGAGAGCGTCCATGGTTCGATTGTACTCAGCGGCGCCCGCGTCCGGGGAGCGCGGATACCGATCGCATCATCTGCGCCCAGGGCAGGCCTTCAAAACCGGGATTGTGCTCAAGCAGCAGGTCCACGAGGCGGCGTATGTCGGCGGTGCCCGAACCAACGACCCCGGCCAGGCCACCCAGTCCGCCACAGACCATGCGCAGCGCCTTGGCGTGGGGCAGCGGCTGGGCGGGATCGGGGATCCCGAGGGCGAAGGCCGAGTGCTCCCGCAGGTGCGCCCGCAGCAGCAGGCAGCGGTCCCGCTGGCCGGGGGAGGAACAGGTCACCCGCTCACCCTCCGCAACCCGGCGCCGCTCGGCGAGGCTGCACCCGGCGCAGCCGGAGAGTATCGCGGGCGCGAACGGGCAGGCCGCCGGCTCCAGTTCCCGGATGAGCGCCTCGTACGCCGCGGGATCCATGGCAGCCCCCCGGCGGCTCAGTAGTCGTCGCCGACCATGCCTTCCGGCGGGCGGTCCTGGGACAGCAGGTCCTCCGCCTCCAGCTCGTTCTCCGCGTAGATCAGCCGCGCGGTGAATCCGGCTCCGGACCCGGTTTCCTTGCGCAGGGCGCGCAGACGGGCGGACGCCACCCTGTAATTCGGAAGCGCATCGACCTTTTCCAGCCGCTTGAAGGGGAAGATCTTGTAAACGTAGTAGGGCATCAGTGCTCTGGCGGCAGGTAGGACTTGCGCGAGCCGCGCGCGCCAGGTTTGCGCTTCTGGATGATCACGCCCTTGATGCCGGATAGGTCCGGAATGTCCAGCGCGGGATAACGAGGGTCGAGGGCCTCCAGGCGCCACTTTCCGCCATGCTCCCTGAGCTGGCGAAAGATGTACTCGCCGTTCACCTGCGCCAGTACGAACGAGCCGTCCCGGGCCAGGCCTTCCGGCTCGATGATGATGATTTCTCCCTCGGCGAACTCCGGCAGCATGCTGTCGCCCAGGACCATCAGCGCAAACGGCTCCGCTCCGGCGCAGGCGTCAAGGGAGATGTCCTCGCCACCCTGGGGCAGTATCGGTATGGTGCGGCGCGGAGCGCTCATACCACGCAGGCGGAGAGCTGCTCCTCGCCGATGCCCCGCAGCACCAGGTCCCTGGCGCAGGCGCCGACAAAGCCCTGGGGGCCGGCGACGTACAGATCGAAGCGGCGCAGGTCCGGGTAGTCCTCGGAGAGCCGGGTTAGCAGCCTCTCCGAGACCTCTTTCCAGCCGCCATCGCGTTCGGCCGAGAGCGCCGTGTAGCGGAAGTTGTCCAGGGCGTCGGCCCAAGCGCGGCACACGTTGGCCAGGTAGTGACCGTCGGAGCGGGTCGCCAGGCGGTAGAGGTGGATGTGCTCGGACTCGTCCGCCGCCATGGCGTGCTCCACCAGGCTTTTCACCGGTGCGAAGCCGGCGTCGCAGGCGAGGAACAGCAGGGGACGGTCACGTCCGCCCCGCAGCACGAAATCTCCCCATGGGCCACGCACCGTCATGGTGTCGCCGGCGCGCACCGCGCCCGCCCTCAGCCGCTCCGCGAAGTCGCCCGCGCTTTCCGCGTCCACGTGGAACAGGAGGTTGCGGTCATCGCAGGGGCAGCTCGCCACCGGCAGCACCGCGTTGCCCGTGGCGCTGCTGCCCAGGCTTACGCTCTGCCCCGCGAGAAAACGCAGCCGCGAGCTGCGCGGCGTCTGCAGGTGCAACAGCAGCATGCGGTCGGAAAGAGGCTCCAGCGATCGCACCCGCGCCGCGATGTTCTGCTCCGGGATGTCGGCGGGCCCGTCGGCCTCGAGCGCCTCGATCACCATGTCCGTCACCGCGGTATTGCTGCACAACAGGACGTAGCCCTGCTGTCTCTCGGCTTCAGACAGGCCGTAGTCGTGGCCGCGGGTCTTGCACGCCTGGCCGGAGATCACCCGCGCCTTGCACAGGCCGCAGTTTCCGGCGCTGCAGCCGAAATTCACCGGAATGCCGGCGCGGACGGCCGCTTCCAGCAGGGTCTCGGAGCCCTCGACGAAAAATTCATGGCGGCTTGGGTGGAGCACGACATGGGCTGACATGACGCGAAGGATATCATCCATGACCGCGATGGCGTCCGGGGGCGGCGTCTCCGCCAGCACCCGCACGAGCCCGCTTTCCAGGTAACTGCCCAGTTCTCCGATGCGGGTTCCCGCGTCCGCAGGGGGGGCTGCCTTGAGGGCTTCCAGCCGCTCGCGAAGCTCCATCACCAGGGCGTGATAGCGGCTGAGATGAGCGCGCAGGTCCGCGAGTTCCCGGCTCTGGGTAAAGAGCCGCTCCGCCAGCACCTGCGGGTTCGGGAGCGCCCGTTCCCGCACCCGCTTGCCGAAGGCTTCCTCGCGGATCATGGCTACGCGCTCGAACAGTCCCTGATCCTCCAGGCGCGCCTCGGGATAGAGCCGCAACAGGTCATCGGTGGAAACCATTCCGTCGAACGAGGTTAGCTCTCCGGCCTTGATGCGCTTCTGCAGTTCGGCCCTGGTGGCGCCGATCAGGCGGGCAGCCCGGGAAAGCGTGAGAAGCTGTGCCATGGGGAGTATGCGGGCCGCGCCGGGATAATCGTGGCCCGATTATCGCACGGCAAGGCCCGCCCTCTGCCGGCTCACCCCCGGGGGGGTTGTTGCCTGTAGCCGGAGCGTTATGAGGGCACCGGAAAAACGAAACGGGGCGGCTTTGCCGCCCCGTCGCGGGTAAATGGCTCAAGCAGCCGGATCAGCCTTCGTCGTAACCGACGTCAACGGGATTGTCCAGGATGGCATTCACGCGACTGTCCCGAACCTGGGACTCGAGGATTTCGATGCCTTCGTCGTTGCGGATCTGCAGTTCCATGTCACGTCTCCATTTGGGTTTGTCTTTAACCGACAAAATTAGTCGGCTAACGAGAACTTAGGGGCTCGTCCATGAATTGTCAAGATGGGCGGATCAAAAATACTTATGGATTTCTCCGCAGGGATTTGAAGCATTATAAATTCAAATAATAACAATGCCTTTTGACCTCATCGTTCCATTCGGCAGTCGATGGTGGCGAATTCCAGGAGATCTCCGGCAAACCGGTCGCGATGCCAGCGGTGGGGCGAATGATCGCTTCCTTCGTACACCCGCAGGTTGGCTTGAGCGATGCGTCGCAGCAGAAAGTTGGGGACGTCCAGGCTATAGAAGTTGCTTTCAGCACCGAAGATGAGCAAGACCGGGACGTCTATTTTGTCCAGGACATCGCGGTAATCGGCTTCGCACAAGCTTTGCCAACATCGGATCAGCGGAGCGGGGGGCAGGGCGCGCAGGATTTCCCGGCTTTTCTGCCAGCCGCGAGTGTTCTGCTCGTACAGCTGGCGGGCGCGCGGGTTGAGGCCGTAGGCACTGAGGCGGAGCACCGCCTCGGCGAAATCCTGCCGGAGTTCATCGATGAAGCGCCGCGATCTCTCGCGGTCGAAATCGCCGTAGATTCCGAGGGGCCAGTCCCGGTCGGTCACCAGCTTGGGCGACTGGTCGATGAGGCACAGTCGCGCAATGCGACGGCCGCCGTGGCCGCGTATGTGTTCCCAGAGGGTGAGGGCACCCATGGAGTGGCCGACGGCGGTG
This sequence comes from Burkholderiales bacterium, assembly GCA_035718105.1. Taxonomy (GTDB): domain Bacteria; phylum Pseudomonadota; class Gammaproteobacteria; order Burkholderiales; family UBA6910; genus UBA6910. The sequence continues at coordinate 335 of DASTHR010000266.1, read as the reverse complement.
ACGCCTTCCAGGCGGAAGTGGTCGAGCAGGTTCTCCAGGTCACGCGCCATGCGCTCGACGGTGACCGGGGTGTCCCGGCCCAGGGGATGGCCGCCATGACCGCGGGCGTCCCAGCGATACACGGTGTGCCGGGCGCTCAGGGTGTGAAGGACGGCGGCCCACTCCTGATGGCTGGCGGTCCAGCCGTGGAGCATGACAATGGGCGGGCCCTCGCCCGCCACATACACGAACAGTTCCTCGCCGTCGTCGGCGGTGTAATGGCTGCGCATCGCCCGCTATTCTGAGGGCGCCGCGCATCGGGGGAAAGGGAATGCGGATGGGCGGCCCGGCCGCCC
>DASTHR010000265.1:0-7327 GCA_035718105.1 Burkholderiales bacterium | reverse complement strand
CTCCCCGCCACCGCGAATTCCGCAGCCGCGAGCGACCGAGCTCGGGTCGCAGGCGGCGCGGCGTATGCCGGGCCGCCGGCCCTTGCTAGAATGGTCGGACGGCTCGCCCTTCTCGGGCGAGCCGGCACCCGGATAGCCCAGTTCCGACCATGCAGATCGCCGGTTTCCGCCTCCCCGACCTTCCCTTCCTGGGCAAGTCCCGGGAGGTCGTGCCGGAAGTCCCGTCCGGCGAGCCCGAAACCGACCAGTTGTTCCGGGAGGCGGCCTCCTACCTGAAGGCGCCGGACATCGTACGCCTGCGCGAGGCCTACGAGTTTGCCGAGGAAGCCCACCGCGGCCAGTTCCGCGTGTCCGGCGAAGCCTACATCTCCCATCCGGTGGCCGTGACCCGGATCCTTGCCGGGCTGCACCTCGACGAGCAGGGCCTCGCCGCCGCGCTGCTGCACGACGTCACGGAGGACACCAGCATCACCAAGGCGGAGATCGCCGCGCGCTTCGGCAAGACGGTGGCGGAACTGGTGGACGGCGTCTCCAAGCTCGACCGCATCGAGTTCCAGAGCAAGGAGCAGGCGCAGGCCGAGAACTTCCGCAAGATGCTGCTGGCGATGACCCGCGACGTGCGGGTGATCCTGATCAAGCTCGCGGACCGCGTGCACAACATGCGCACCCTGGACGCCATGTATCCGGAGAAACGCCGGCGCATAGCGCGCGAGACCCTGGACATCTACTCCCCCATCGCCAACCGCCTCGGCCTGCATGCCCTGTACCAGGAGCTGCAGGACCTGTCGTTCAAGCACCTGTTCCCCAACCGCTTCCGGGTCCTGGCGAAGGCCACCCGAGCCGCGCGTGGCAACCGCCGCGAGGTGTTGAGCAAGACGCTGGAGGCGATCCGGGCGCGACTCAAGGACTTCGGCGTGGAGGCGGAGGTGCAGGGGCGCGAGAAGCACCTGTACAGCATCTACCGCAAGATGGTGGAGAAGCAGCTCACCTTCTCCGAGGTGCTGGACATCTACGGGTTCCGGGTGATCGCCAAAGACGTGCCGGCGTGCTATGTCGCGCTGGGAGCCCTGCACAACCTGTACAAGCCGATTCCGGGCAAGTTCAAGGACTACATCGCCATTCCCAAGGCCAACGGCTACCAGTCTCTGCACACCACGCTGTTCGGCCCCTTCGGCACCCCCATCGAGATCCAGATCCGCACCCGCGACATGCACATGATCGCGAACGCGGGCGTGGCCTCCCACTGGCTGTACAAGAGCTCCGACGATTCCATAGACGAGCTGCAGCGGAAGACTCACCAGTGGCTGCAGAGCCTGCTCGAACTGCTGGCGAAGACCGGCGACTCGGTGGAGTTCCTGGAGCACCTCAAGGTGGACCTGTTCCCGGACGAGGTCTACGTGTTCACCCCGAAGGGCAAGATCATGGCCATGCCCCGGGGCGCCACCGCCGTGGATTTCGCCTATGCCGTTCACACCGACATCGGCAACCGCTGCGTCGCGGTCAAGATCAACCACGAACTCGCCCCGCTGAGGACGGCGCTGCGCAATGGCGACCGTGTCGAGATCGTCACCGCCTCCCACGCGAAACCGAATCCCGCGTGGCTCACCTTCGTGGTCACCGGGAAGGCCCGCTCCAACATCCGTCACTACCTGCGCACCATGCAGTACGACGAATCGGCGGCGCTGGGCGAGCGACTGCTCACGCAGGCCCTGGGCTCCATGAAGGAGCGACCCGCCGAGGTGGACGACGCCGCCTGGGAGCGGCTCCTCAAGGAAACCGGCGCCCGCTCGCGCCAGGAGGTGCTGGCGGACATAGGCCTCGGAAAGCGCCTGTCCATGGTGGTGGCGCGGCGCCTCATCGCCCCCAACGAGCCCGCCCACCAGGAAGCGAGACCCGCCGGGCCGGTCATCATCCGGGGTACCGAAGGGGTGGCGGTGCAGTTCGCACGCTGCTGCCGGCCCATTCCCGGCGACCCCATCATCGGCTTCATCAAGAACGACCAGGGGCTGGTGATCCACACCCATGACTGCCCGGTGATCGCAAAGACGCGGGCCGATCCCGAGCGCTGGCTGGAGGTGGAATGGGACACCGCCACCACGCGCCCATTCGAGGTCAGCATCAGGCTGCTGGTGGCGAACCAGCAAGGCGTGCTCGCCAAGGTGGCGGCGGAAATCGCCGAGAACGGCTCCAATATCGAGCATGTCAGCATGGAGGGCGACGGCGCCTACACCACCATGCACTTCACGCTGCAGGTCCAGAACCGCATCCACCTCGCGCACATCATGCGCAGCGTGCGCCGCATCCCCGAGGTCACCCGCATCCACCGCGTCAAGACCTCCTGACCCGACGGCGGCGCAAACAGGAAGGCCCGGACCGAAGTCCGGGCCTTTCCCATTCCTGCGGGAGCGCGGCGCGCTCCCGCCCCGCCACCGATTAACGACTCAGGTGGCAGCTGTTGCAGGTCACGCCGTTCCGATTGCGGTGCCGGTCGTGCACGCTGACCATCCCGGGGTTGTTCTCCCCGCCATGGCAGTTGTTGCACAGCCCGGTCGCCGTCGCCGGCTCGCGCAGGTCATAACCCAGCCCGCCCGCGCCCGAGAGCTGCATGCGCTTGACGTTGGTCGTGTTGCCGGTGCCGTTGTGGCAGGTGTTGCACTGGTTGTTGGCCCCCAGCGCGTTGGCCTGCGGCTCGACCCCGTGGTTGATGGTCTGGTAGGTATGCACCGGGACCACCTCCGCGCCCGCCGGCACGCCGGTGTTCTGGCCAGTGCCGCAGGCCGTGTCCGGGTTCTGCCCGAGACCCACGGCCACCGCGCGGCAGAAGCTGCCGGTGCGGAAGAACTCGAAGGTGGAGTGAGGAATCAGCGTGTCGTTGGCAGTGTTGCGCGCCAGCTTGCCCCAGTGCTCCTTCATCGGGTAGATCTTCGCCGTCGTGGCCGAATTGGTGTTGGTGCTGATGCCGCCGTTGGGCCGGCCCATGATATAGGCCAGCGTGCCCGAGGCCATGCCGAACTCGGCAGCGATGCCGGCCGGCAGGGGCTTGGTCGGCGTGCCCGGCTTGGTCGCCGTGCCGGTGAGCGGCTCGGTCAGGTAGTACACCTCGCTGGTGCCGTCAAACCACTGGTAGCTCGGAATCACCCCCACCGGAGGCGTCGCCGTACTGCTCTTGATTTCGTTCGGCAGCCAGCCACCGCGCCCGTTGCAGGCCGTCTGGGTGACATGCGGCTTTTGCCAATCGCGGGCGGTTTCGGTGGCGACCCCCTTACCGAAGGACGGGATGTGGCAGGTCTGGCACGCCACCTTGGTCGTGTGGCGGTTGATGGTGGTGCCGTTGGTCACCGCGTTGTGGGGCGTTGAGGTGTGGCAGCCGGCATTGTCGCAGGTGAAGCGTGTCGCCACATCGTTGGCCCGCAGATCGAGGCCGCGGCCGCGCACCCGGTGAATGGAGTTGCCGGCCGCGTCATTCACGTTGTGGCAGTTCGAGCAGGTCATGTTAGAACCCGTCGTGGCCATATGGCGGTCCAGGTTGAGGTCGGTGCTGGCGACGTTGGCGGTGGAGAGGTCGCCGCGCTTGGCGCCGTTCGCCCCGGCCGCCCCGGCATGACAGTTGAGGCAGGACTGCCGGGTCGTGGCATGCGCCTGCTGCGCCGCCTGCTCGGTGGTCAGCGTCATTGGCGCCTGGGGCGCCCCGGCCGGCAGCGGAAGCAGGCTGCCTGCCGCGCCGGAGGGACGGAACATGAAGTCCTTGGTGATCGAATCCACGTTCGGGATGCCCGAGAGGCCCGTGCGCGTCACCGACTGGCCCGACGCCGGGGTCAGGTTGCCGCTCGCGTCGAGCGTCACGTTCAGCAGGGTCAGGTCGCTGAAGCCCGCGCCCGCCGAAGTCCAGTCCGGGAAGCGCTTGTAAGCCTGCTGGTGGCAGGTCAGGCAGTCGATGTTCGCCAGCTCATCCCGTTGCGCCTGCGAACCGGCACCCAATGCGGTGAACTCGGCCGGGGTCTTCGGGAAGCGGCCGTTGCCCACGTGGCAGCCGGCGCAGGTGAAGCGCGGCGAATTCTCGTGGGTTCCGCAGTAGGTGTTGATGCCGATCACGGCGTTGACACCCGAGGGTTTGCCTGCCGGGCCCTCGCCGGCGAGCCCGGCGATGTTGGTCACGAAATCAGTGGGCCCGTTCTGCTGGTAGTGCACCGAGCCGTGCATCTGCCGCGCTTGGGCCTCGTGACAGGCGACGCAGGTCTGCGGGCCGTCGTAGGTGGTCATGGTGGCGTGCGCCTGGGCGGCGTTGGTGAAGTCGTTGTCCACGATGGTGCCGACGCCCGATCCATCGGCGATGGCCGCGTTGACCGCGCTGCTCAGGGTCACGTTGAAGGTCTCGGTGGTCTCCGCCACCGTGTCCTGGGTGGTGATGACCTGCGTGGTCACGCTGGTCTGTCCGGCGGCGATGGTCAGGGTCCGGTTCGTCACCGCGGTGAAGTCGCCGCTGCCCGCCGTGGCGGCAGAAGTGGAGAAATTCACCGTCACCGTGGAGGTGCTCGGCGCGGAAAGCGTGACCGTGAAGGTTGCCGTTCCGCCCTCCGTCACCGACACGTCGTTGACCGACAGACTGGCGCCGGCGGGCGGCGGATTCACGTTGCCGATGGTACCCACGCCCTGGGCGTCGGCGATCGTGGCGTTGTTTGCGCCACTGAGGTTCACCGTGAAGGTTTCGCTGCCTTCTGCGGCCGTGTCGGCCAGCGTCGCGACCGTGAAAGTCTGCGCGGTGCTGCCCGCCGGGAAAGTCAGCGTCACGCCGCTGCGCGCGGTGTAGTCGCTGCCGGACGTGGCGGTACCGTTGGCGGTGCCGGCAAGCACCGTCACCGTCTGGGCCGAGGGCGCGGACAGGGTGACCGTGAAGCTCGCGGTGCCGCCTTCGTTCACCGAGACGTCGTTGATCGAGAGGCTGGGTGTCTGCGTGGGCGGCGCCACGTTGGCGATGGTGCCCACGCCCTGCGCGTCGGCGATCGTGGCATTGGCTGCGCCACTGAGGTTCACCGTGAAGGTTTCGCTGCCTTCCGCGGCCGTGTCGGCCAGCGTCGCGACCGTGAAGGTCTGCGCGGTGCTGCCCGCCGGGAAAGTCAGCGTCACGCCGCTGCGCGCGGTGTAGTCGCTTCCCGCTGTGGCGGTGCCGTTGGCGGTGCCGGCGACCACGGTCACCGACTGGGTGGAGGGAGCCGACAGGTTGACGGTGAAGCTCGCGGTACCACCCTCGCTGACCGTGGTGTCATTGACGGAAAGAGCAGGCAGTGCGCCCGCCACCGGCCCGCAACTGGACGGGCGGTTGCTGACGTCGCGCTCCTGCACTTCGCCGTTGGACTGCTCGACCCGCACGCGACAGGGAACCTGGGTCAGGCTGCGGATGCGCCGGTCCCACTCCTCGTCGTCCACCGTATCGGTGCCGAGGACTGCGCCGTTGCCGGCGTTCCTGATGGTGACTGTCCGGCCGTCCGCTCCTTTCCCGTCCACCCGCAGTACGCGGTCATCCGAGCGCCACTCGGCGCGGTCAATGGACAGCGGGTCCGCGGCGGCGACTCCCGGCATCAATCCGTACAGTACGCCGATGGCCGCGAGCGCTGCGAGACGCCGCGTGCCGCACCGCCTATTGCTACAGTTGCGAGCTTTCATATGACCTCCCAAGGTCGTTTCGAAAATGCGCGTGAGCACATGGCAGCAAGAAAAGTCTGCTGCCATGCTGACGACCTCGGGAAACTCGGCCCCTGGGCGCTATCCGGATTTCAGGATGCTGGGGCTCTTTCGTTAAACGGTGCGGGCGGAACCGCATTGCCGCACCCAAATACTGACGACGCATTATTGCTACCGGTCGTCGCGCGCAACATGAACTAACGCACACCAGGCGACAAGATTATATTTATGCCAAGTTAATCTTGCCTGATGGACGCGCATTCACCGCTTTGCTACCGGCGATTGCTTCGCGCGCACACTGCGTTTTACAGGTCGAAGCTTAAGGTTGCCTTAAGGTTGACCGGGGCGCTTGGCTATGACCTTCATTTCCTCTTGCACATGTCATAACCATCACGCCATCCAGCGGCGTATTGGGGATCGGACTTCATGCGCTTCTCGTCCTTCTTCGTCGCCACCAGCGAACGCGCGCTGTTGCATCCGTCGGAGTAGCCCTCGCGGAACTCCGGCGGAAAACCGGAAAGGTTCACGCCGGGCTTGTCCGACGTCGCGGGCGCCGCGCATCCCGCCAGGGCGCACAACGCGGCGAGTGCCGCGAAGCTCCTAACGTGCCGCCGACTGCGCAAGGATCTTCTCCAGGGTGTTCCGCGCGGTGTCGGCGTCGGGTCCGCCGAGGGCCACGGCGGTGCGGGCGGCCTTGAGCGCTTCCGGGTAGCGCTTGCGCTGCGCCAGCACATGCGCGAGGTTGTTGAACGCCGCCGCAGACTGCGGATGGCGCCGGCTCGCCTCGCGAAATGCCCTCTCCGCCTGCGCCAGGTCCCCCAGCGCGTAGGAAGCGTTGCCCAGCCCCATCCAGGCCACCAGATGGTCGGGCCACGCCCGAGTTGCGGTGGCATAGCCGGCGCGCGCGGCAACGGTCTGCTTCGCCCGCTCCAGCGCGAGTACAGCGTCGAGGTAGCGGCCGGCTTCCGCCGTGGCCGGCAGCCGCTCCGGGGGGAGCACCGCAAGCGCCCACCGATCGGCGCGCGCCCAGGTGCGGTCGAAGACGTCCACGTCCATCACTAGGCGCCGCTCCTGCCCGGAGCGCAGGATGATTTCGCGCCGCGCGCCGTCAAATCCCACCACCACGGCGTAATGCCACTTCGGAATCCAGGGCAGCGCCAGGTTCTGCAGGACCACCACCGGCGTGCCGGCGGCCACCTCGGCGTGGAGCGCCTCCAGGCCGCCCTCGACCGGATAAGCCACCATCCCGTGGCGCCGGGCGGTGGCCGCCATCTCCGCCTGCAGGCTGCCCTCCCGCCCCGGCAGATACACTTGAGGCGCAAGCTGGTCGGGCGTCGCCGTGCGACCGGCTGCACCCAGGGCCATGGCCAGCGCGGCCGGGCCGCACTGGTACTCCTGCTGCGGGAAGAAGGGCACCTGACGCAGCTCGACACTTCGCGGCGGCAGCGCCGGTGCCGAGGTCGTCGGCAGCGGCAACGTGGCGCAGCCGGCGAGGGCAACCGCCCCCGCCGCCGCTGCGCCGCGCAGCACCGTACCCCACCCCGACACGGAAGGATTACCTCATGGACTTGGTGAAGGGAAACACCTTGGTCCAGCCCATGATATCGGTGAACAACAGGACCAGGAAGATGAGCAGCAGCACGCCGAG
>DASTHR010000264.1:0-2524 GCA_035718105.1 Burkholderiales bacterium | reverse complement strand
CGCCGCCGCGGTCGGGGGCTTCCTGGCTTTCCTCGCTGAAGTGGGTGCGGAGCGCGATGCCGAGCAACAGGCCAAGACCCACTGGGCACTCGACTACTACGCGGCCAAGCTCTTGCCCAAGCCCGAAAAGGCCGCGGCGCGCAAGGCGGCAAAGCCGAAGCGGAAGGCCGGTGGCGCGGCCAGCGCAAGGGCGCGACTCCCTGGCGTCCGGCGCTGAAGAAGGCCACGCGGGCGCATAGGCAACCGTCCGATCGCCCCCACCACCTGGAACTTTGCCCCCTGGGGCCCCCCCCGGGGGACCACGCCAGCCCGCGACTGCTGCCGTGAGCCCTGGCGCAGGCTCCGGAGCCGACCCGCCTTTGCCGCTCGCACAAGAAAAAATATATATATACATCAACTATTAATAAACCATCTTGGAGTTATGGTCAGCGGAGCCTGAGGAGGAGGTTATAGGAAGTTTTTCGAATTTATGTGATCTTTGTAATTTCAGTAATCTCTATATAAACTTGCGCCCATGGATCCCGTCAGGAACCCCTATGCCCCGGGTGCGGGCACGCCGCCTCCCGAACTCGCCGGCCGCGACGGGTTGCGCGAAACCGTCCGCATTGCCCTGGAAAGGGTGCGCCGGGGCCTGCCCGCCAAGAGCATCCTGATGGTCGGTCTGCGGGGCGTCGGGAAGACCGTATTGCTGGACCGCATGCGCGACGACGCCGAGGCCGCCGGACTCCAGACCGTGCGCGTCGAGGCGCCCGAGGGCCGCTCCCTCCCCGCGCTGCTGGCGCCGCAACTGCGGGTTGCCCTCCTGCGCCTGTCCCGCAACGAGCAGGCCAAGGACCTCGCCAAGCGCGCACTGCGGGGGCTCGCCGGCTTCGCCAAGGCGCTAAAGATAAAATTTCAGGACATCGAGGTCGGTCTCGATCTCGATCCGGAGCCGGGCCTGGCGGACAACGGCGATCTGGAGCAGGACCTCCAGGCCCTGCTGGAGGTGGTCGGCGCCGCCGCCCAGAAGGCCGGCACCGCGCTGGTCCTGTTCATCGACGAGCTTCAGTACGTCGAGGAGGAGCAGCTGGCGGCGCTCATCACCGCCCTGCACCGCACCGCGCAGCGCCGCCTTCCCGTGGTCCTCGTCGGAGCGGGCCTGCCGCAGCTGCGGGGCCAGATGGGGCGGGCCAAGTCCTATGCCGAGCGCCTGTTCGAATTTCCCGAGATCGGTCCGCTACCCGAGCCCGACGCCAGGGTCGCGATCGCCAAGCCCGCCCTGGAACAGGGGGTAGAGATCACGGACGAAGCGCTTCAAAGCATCGTGCAGCAGACCGGCGGCTATCCGTATTTTCTGCAGGAGTGGGGCAAGCACGCCTGGGACACGGCCGCCGCCTCGCCCATCACCCTGAGCGATGTGCAGCAGGCCTCCCGGATTGCGGTGGCCGCGCTGGACGAGAGCTTCTTCCGCGTCCGCATCGACCGCCTTACCCGGGTGGAAAAGAAGTACCTGCGGGCCATGGCCGAACTCGGTCCCGGCCCGCATCGGTCCGGGGACATCGCCGAGCAGCTGGAGCGCAAGGTCACCTCGCTGGGGCCGACGCGAAACCAGCTGATCTCCAAGGGCATGATCTGGAGTCCCAGCCATGGCGACACGGCGTTCACCGTGCCGCTGTTCGACGAGTTCATGCGCCGGATCATGCCGGGCGATGAGTGGCGCAAATGAATTCGCGGAATCGCCCCCGCGGCCAGGCGCTGGTGCGAGCGTCGGCCATGCCGGAAGCAAAATGGGCGCGCCGACGGCCCGGCCCCGTGGGACAATCCCCCACCGGGCGCAGCAGGCATGTCCGGCTACCGTACGGCCAGGCAGCACTTCCTGTGCACCTGACCGAACATCCACCCTTAGCAGGAGATCACGCATGAGGACGTTTCAAGCCATCGCATTCGCCGCTGTCCTGGGACTGGGGGCGTTCAGCGCTTCCGCCGAGGACGCCGCGGTCAAGACAGTCGCCGCCCTGCACCAGGACAAGGCCGCCCTCTCCGGCAAGCTGGTGCGTGTGCAGGGCAAGGTGGTCAAGGTCAACAACGGCATCATGGGGCGCAATTTCCTGCATGTGCAGGACGGCACCGGGGACCAGAGCTCCAACGACCTGACCGTGACCAGCAAACAGACCGCCGTGGTCGGCGACCAGGTAACCGTCACCGGACGCGTGGTCCTGAACCGGGACTTCGGCGCCGGCTACACCTACCCCCTGCTGGTGGAAGACGCGAGCATTACCCCCGCGAAGTAACGCCGCGGAGAGCTTGCGGAGGCGCGAGGGATCAGAGGCTGGAAGCGCCGCTCGCCGCCACTGGCGGCGGAGGTACGCGCCGCCAGGTCACCCTAACCTCCCCCATTACCGCTGACCTGATCCCATGAGCGATCCGGCCGCATCCCCCGCGCCTCCGGGACCGGGCCGGATTGTCCGCCCGCAGGCCGCCGCCAGGATGGGCTGGGCGCGCTGGCTGCCCGGACTCGCAACCCTGCGCCGGTATGACATCGCCT
>DASTHR010000263.1:0-2315 GCA_035718105.1 Burkholderiales bacterium | reverse complement strand
TCGGTGAGCATGCCCTGGGCGGTCACCGTGAAGTTCTGCTGCGTGCCGGGGGGCGCCGGCGCCTGGCCGATCTGGCCCACGCCGAAGGCCTGGTTCTGCCCGGCGATGGCGTTGCCCACGTCCTGGGCGGTGAGACCGAGTTGGGCCATGCGGTCGGGCTTGAGCCAGACCCGCATTGCCAGGTCCGGGGCCGGGAACACCGTGGACAGATTGGCGCCGGGGATGCGCTTCAGGGGGTCGAGCACGTAGAGGTTCACGTAGTTGCCCAGGTAAACCGGGTCGAAGCGATCGTCGGGCGAGTAGAAGCTGATGACCATCATGAAGGCGGAGGACTTGGTCTCCACCGTGACGCCCTGGCGCGACACCACGTCCGGCAGCTGGGTCAGGGCCTGGCTCACGCGGTTCTGCACGTTCACCTGGGCGATGTCGGGATTGACTCCCGGCTCAAAGGTGACGGTGAGAGTCATGTTGCCGCTGGAGGAACTGGTGGAGGACATGTAGATCATGCCCTCGACCCCGTTCACCTGCTGCTCGATGGGTGCGGCCACGGTGTTGGCGATTACCTCCGCCGTGGCGCCGGGATAGAAGGCGCTCACCTGCACCGTGGGCGGCGAGATCTCCGGGTACTGGGCCACCGGCGTGGCCTCCATGGAGACCAGGCCGGCGAGGACGATGACGATGGAGATGACCGACGCGAAGATCGGCCGGTCGATGAAGGTGGCGGGCGACATGCGGGCCGCCCCTATTTCTGCTTCGCCGGGGCCTCGGCGCCCGCGGCGGGTTTCGCGGGCGCGGTCTGGGCGGCTGCCGCGGCATCCACGGGCTTGACCGGGGCGCCGGGCGCGAGCTTCTGGAAGCCCTCCACCACCAGCTTCTCGCCGGCGCTGAGCCCCTGCTCGATCACCCACTCCTGTCCGACCCATTCCCCCACCACCACCGGGCGCGGCTCCGCCAGCCCCTCCTTGTTCACCAGCCACACCATGTGGCCGTTGGCGCTCTGCTGCACCGCCTTCTGCGGCACGAGAATGGCGTTCGGGCGCTGGGCGCCGAGCAACCGGAGCGTGACGAACATTCCGGGGCGCAGTTCCGACTTGGGATTGGGCAGCGAGGCCCGCACCATGAAAGTCCCCGTCTGCTGGTTGAAGGAGGGGTCGGCGAAATCCAGCCGGCCCTTGTGGGGGAACAGCCTGCCGTCGGGCAGCAACGCCTCCACGACATATTGAGTGTCCGGGGGCACCTGCAGCCGGCCCTTGCTCACCTGCTCCTGGCGCTCGGCGAGCTCGTTCTGGGACACGCTGAAGGACACCCAGATGGGATCCAGCCGGGCGACGTAGGTCAGCGTCGCCGACGCCGCCTGGGCGTTGAGATAAGCGCCCTCGCGCTGTTGCGACTGCCCGGCGAGCCCGGTCACCGGCGCGCGGATGGTGGCGTAGCCGAGGTTCAACTCCGCCTCCTTGACGTTGGCCTGGGCGGAGTACACCGCGGCCTCGGCGGCGCGCTGGTCGCCCGTGGCCTTGTCCAGGTCGCTCTGGCTCACCGCGTTCTGCTCGGCCAGGGGCTTGATGCGCTTCAGGTTCGCCGCCGCCGTCCACAGCCGCGCCTGCTGCGCCTGCAGCTCCCCCTTCGCGGACTCCAACTGGGCAACGAAGGGCTTCTTGTCCATCTCGAACATCACCTGGCCCTCGCGCACCAGTTCGCCCTCGCGATAGGCGATGTTCTCCAGGAAGCCGGAAACCCGCGCCACCACCTCTACCTGGCGCGAACTTTCAACCGTGGCGATGCGGGTCGCCACCTCAGGAATGGTTGTGGCGCTGACGGTGATCACCGCCACTTCGGCCGGGGGACGCTGCGGCTTGGCTTCCTGCTTGCCGCAGGCGCCCAGGCCGGCGATCAGGGCAAACAGACAGACAGCCCGGGGGACGATCGGGGACACGCGCATGGGAAGCCTTTGTTGGTTTGGCCGGCGGGGCGCCAGGCAGATATTCTAGCCGTAGCAGGTTGTCGGGCCAATTGCAGTGGAGATCTGCACTGGCCCGGGGCAGGAAATGTCCTACCGCGGATCCGGTCCGGCGCTGATCCGCTGCGGCTCGCCGAAGCCCCCGCCCAGGGCCAGGTGCAGGTTCACCCGCTGCACCAGGGTTTCCGCCTGCATCCGCAGCAGGGCAGAACGGGTGGCATAGAGGGCAAGCTGCTGCTGGGCGACTGCCCGCAGGTCCCCCGAGCCCACCCGGTAACGCACTTCGGTGAGTTCCACGGCGCGCTTGTTTTCCGCGACGCCGCGGGAGAGGATCGTCTGCCGGTCCCGCGCCGCGGAC
>DASTHR010000262.1:0-7942 GCA_035718105.1 Burkholderiales bacterium | reverse complement strand
GGCCCGGCTCGAGCGCTACCTGCAGCTCTGCGCCGACTACAACATGCAGGTGGTGGCGCCTTCCACCCCGGCCCAGATGTTCCACCTGCTGCGGCGGCAGATGTTGCGCATGATGCGCCGCCCGCTCATCGTCATGAGCCCGAAGAGCATGTTGCGCCTCAAGGACTCCGCCTCGTCGCTGGAGGAGCTGGCGGGGGGCAAGTTCCAGCCGGTGATCGGCGAAGTCGAGAAGCTCGACCCGAAAAAAGTGCGACGCATGATCTTCTGCAGCGGCAAGGTCTATTACGACCTGCTCAACTACCGCCGCGAGCACAAGATCACGGACATGGTCATTGTCCGCATCGAGCAGCTCTATCCCTTCCCGCACCAGGAGTTCGAGGAGGAGATGAACCACTACAAGAACGCCAACGAGGTGATCTGGTGCCAGGAGGAGCCGGGCAACCAGGGGGCGTGGCACCGGGTCATGCACTACCTGCAGCGCCACATGCGGCCGGAGCAGATCCTGTCCTATGCCCTGCGGCCGTCCTCGTCCTCGCCGGCGGTCGGCTACCTCTCGCTGCACACCCAGCAGCAGAAGGAGCTGGTGGCGGCGGCGTTCCGCGACAACATCAAGCCGGAGGCAGTACGCCCGGCCGTAAAGGCTTGAAACCGCGCCCGGTGGCGGGACGGAAGAGAATCTAGCAGGCAACACGGTGCCGGGGTGCCCGGCTTAGCCAAAGCGATGGAGAAACCATGCTGATCGAGGTCAAGGTCCCAGTTCTGTCCGAGTCCGTGTCGGAAGCGACACTGCTGACGTGGCACAAGAAGCAGGGTGAGTTCGTGCAACGCGATGAGAACCTCATCGACATCGAAACCGACAAGGTGGTGCTGGAGCTGCCGGCGCCGGACGCGGGGGTGCTGGCGAGCATCGTCAAGGGCGACGGCTCGACGGTCACGAGCAACGAGGTGATCGCCACCATCGACACCTCCGCGAAGCATGGCGCGGCCGCGCCGCCGGCCAAAGTCGCCGAGACCGCCCCGGCGGCGGCGAAGGCGTCGCCCGCCGTCGCGGGCGCCGCGGCCATGCCCGCCGCCAAGAAGCTGGCGGACGAGAAGGGCCTGAAGACCGAGGACATCGCGGGCAGCGGCCGCGGCGGGCGCGTGCTGAAGGAGGACGTGATGGCGGCGGCGGGCAGGGCCGCGCCGGCCGCCAGTGCGCCGGCGCCCTCGGCGCCCGTGCCGTCGCCCGTGAATATCCAGGCCATCCTGGGTGACCGGCCGGAGCAGCGCGTGGCCATGTCGCGCCTGCGCAAGCGCGTGGCGGAGCGCCTGGTGCAGTCCCAGAGCACGGCGGCCATCCTCACCACCTTCAACGAGGTGAACATGGCCCCGGTGATGGAGCTGCGCAAGAAATACCAGGATCGCTTCGAGAAGGAGCACGGCGTGAAGCTCGGCTTCATGTCCTTCTTCGTCAAGGCGGCGATCCACGCCCTCAAGAAGTTCCCCGTCGTCAACGCTTCGGTGGACGGCGACGACATCGTGTACCACGGCTACTTCGACATCGGCATCGCCGTGGGCAGCCCCCGCGGCCTGGTGGTGCCCATCATCCGCGACGCCGACAAGCTGTCGCTGGCCGAGATCGAGAAGACGATCGCCGATTTCGGCAAGCGCGCGCAGGACGGCAAGCTCGGCATGGAGGAGCTCTCCGGCGGCACTTTCTCCATCTCCAACGGCGGGGTGTTCGGCTCCATGCTCTCCACGCCGATCATCAACCCGCCCCAGAGCGCGATCCTCGGTATCCACGCCACCAAGGAGCGGGCGGTGGTGGAGCACGGCCAGATCGTCATCCGGCCCATGAACTACCTGGCGATGTCCTATGACCATCGCATCATCGACGGCCGCGAGGCCGTGCTCTCCCTGGTGACGATAAAGGAAGCACTGGAAGACCCGGCGCGGCTGCTGCTGGATCTGTAACGGCCGGGCGCAGGAGCCAGGGGCCGGCCACGGCGGTCCCCGGTCCGCTGTCCCCTGTTCCCCGATCCCTGACCCCTAGCTTCTTGAGGATCCGTATGTCCAAGACTTTCGACGTGGCTGTCATCGGCGCCGGGCCCGGCGGTTACGTGGCGGCTATCCGCTGCGCCCAGCTCGGCCTCTCCACGGTGTGCATCGACGAGTGGAAGAATCCCCAGGGCAAGCCGTCCCTGGGCGGCACCTGCCTGAACGTGGGCTGCATTCCTTCCAAGGCCCTGCTGGAGTCCTCCGAGAATTACGAGCGGGCGCTGCACAAGTTCGCCGCCCACGGCATCAAGGTGTCGGGGGTGAGCATTGACGTGCCGGCCATGATCGCCCGCAAGGACAAGATCGTGGACAGCCTGACCGGCGGCATCGCCATGCTGTTCAAGAAGAACAAGGTGACGCCCATGCACGGCCGCGGCACCCTGCTTTCCACCGGCGGGACCTGCCGCATCGAGGTCCGCGACGGCGGCAAGTCCGAGACCGTGGAGGCAAAGCACGTGATCATCGCCACCGGATCGGTGCCGCGCCAGCTGCCCTTTGCTCCCACCGACAACGACCGCATCCTGGACAACGCCGGGGCGCTGGCGCTCACCGAGGTGCCCAAGCGCCTGGGCGTGATCGGCGCCGGCGTGATCGGCCTGGAAATGGGCAGCGTGTGGCGTCGCCTCGGCTCCGAGGTCACGGTGCTGGAGGCGCTGCCGGGCTTCCTGATGGCGGCCGACGAGGCGGTGGCCAAGGAGGCGCTCAAGGTCTTTACCAGGGATCTGGGACTCTCCATCCACACCGGGGTCAAGGTGACCGAGGTCAAGACCGGCAAGAAGGCCGTCACCCTGAAGTACGAGAACGCCAAGGGCCTGCTGCAGGAGCTGGAGGTGGACCGCCTCATCGTCGCCGTCGGCCGCTCCGCCAACACCGAGGGGCTCGGCGCCCAGGCGGTGGGCCTCAAGGTGGATGACCGGGGCCGCATCGAGGTCGACGGCCACTGCCGAACCAATCTGCCCAACGTGTACGCCATCGGCGACGTGGTGCGGGGACCGATGCTGGCGCACAAGGCGTCGGAGGAGGGCGTGATGGTGGCGGAGCTGATCGCCGGCCAGAAGCCCCACGTCAATCTCGACAACGTTCCGTGGGTCATATACACCTCCCCGGAGATCGCCTGGGTGGGCAAGACCGAGCAGGAGCTCAAGGCCGCGGGCATCGCCTACAAGGCGGGTCAGTTCCCGTTTCTGGCCAATGGCCGCGCCAAGGCCCTGGGCGAGACCGCCGGCTTCGTGAAGTTCCTGGCGGATGCCGCCACCGATCGCATCCTGGGCGTGCACATGGTTGGCCCCTACGTCTCGGAGATGATCGCCGAGGCGGTGGTGGCCATGGAATTCTCGGCCAGCGCCGAGGACATCGCCCGCATCGTCCACGCCCATCCGTCGCTCTCGGAGTCGGTGCACGAGGCGGCGCTGGCGGTGGACAAGCGCACCATCCACATCTGACCCTGTTCGGGGGCGGCGCTTGGTCAAGCGGAAGCCGGTTTCCCGCGGCCTGCCGCCTCCCGAGGGCCGCCTCGACGACAGTTCGGGCTTCGCCGAGTGGATGCAGCGCCACGCGGCGAAGCACCGGTACACCCTCGACGATTCCCAGCGTGCCGCGGTGGTGGCCCTGCAGCGCCTGTACGAGGACCTCCTCGGGCTGGAACGCATGGACGCTTCCCTGATCCGCCTGCTGGCGCGCCGGCGCGCCGTGCCCGGCATGTACCTGTGGGGCGGGGTGGGGCGCGGCAAGAGCTTCCTCATGGACAGCTTCTTCGCCTTTGCGCCGGGGCGGCGCAAGCGGCGCATCCATTTCCACCGCTTCATGCAGGAAGTGCACCATGAACTGAGGCGCCTGCAGGGACAGTCCGACCCGGTGGCGGCGGTGGCGCGGGGCGTGGCCCGGGACACCCGGCTGCTGTGCCTGGACGAGTTTCATGTCACCGACATCGGCGACGCCATGCTGATGCGCCGCTTCCTGGAGGCGCTGCTGGCCGAGGGCGTGGTCCTGGTCACCACCTCCAACCAGCATCCCGACGAGCTCTACCGCCACGGGCTGCAGCGCAGACAGTTCCTTCCCGCCATCGAACTGCTGAAGAAGCACCTGCAGGTGGTGAACGTGGACGCCGGCAACGACTACCGGCTGCGGGCCCTGGAGCGGGTGGAGATTTTCCACGCCCCCCTGGACCAGGCGGCCGAGCGCAACCTGGCCGAGGCCTTCGACGCCATCGCGCGGGGCGAGGGAGAGGCGGACCGCATCCTCGAGATCGAGGGTCGGCCGGTGCGGACCCGGCGCCTGGCGGAGGGCGTGGTGTGGTTCGAGTTCTCGGAACTGTGCGGCGGGCCCCGCGGCAAGGACGACTACATCGAGCTCTCCCGCAACTATCATACGGTGCTGCTCTCCGGCGTGCCCCAGATCAGCCCTGACCACAAGGACTGGGCGCGCCGTTTCACCTGGCTGGTGGATGAGTTCTACGACCGGCGTGTTAAGCTCATCTGCTCGGCGGCGGTGGCCGCCGAGTCGCTGTATCCGTCGGGGACGGGAACCGAATTCGACCGCACCCGGAGCCGCCTCCAGGAGATGCAAAGCAGGCAATACCTCGCCCAGCCCCACCTGCCATGACCATTGATTCATTCCGGGCGTATCGCATTTTCAGCGAGGACGGGAAATCCGCTGCCCGCCTGGTTCGGATGGCGCTGGACGAGCTGGATCCCGGGGAGGTGGTGATCCGCACCGCCTGCTCCGGCGTGAACTACAAGGACGCGCTCGCCGTCACCGGCGCCGGCAGGGTGATCCGGCGCTTCCCCTGCAATGGCGGCATAGACATGGCTGGTGTCGTGATGTCCTCCGCCGATCCGCGCTTCAGGGCCGGCGACGAGGTGATCTGCACCAGCTACGACATGGGGGTGTCCCACGACGGGGGTTTCTCCGAGGTGGTACGGGTGCCCGCGGACTGGGTGGTGCCGCTGCCCGCCGGCCTCAGCCTGTACGAATCCATGTGCATCGGCACTGCCGGCTACACCGCCGCCCTGGGGGTGGTGCTGATGGAGCAGAACGGCCTCACCCCCGCCGCCGGCAAGGTGGTGGTGACGGGCGCCACCGGCGGCGTCTCCAGCCTCGCCATCGACATGCTGGCGCGAAAGGGCTACCACGTGGTGGCGGTGACCGGAAAGGACGGCAGCCAGGATTACCTGAGGCAACTGGGGGCGAAGGAGGTGCTGGCCCGGGGCAGCATCGAGTGGGCGAGCCCCCGGCCCATGGAGAAGGCGCTGTGGGCGGGGGCCGTGGATTCCGTGGGCGGCGAGCAGCTCTCCTGGCTGATCCGCACCATGCAGCAGGACGGCGTGATCGCCAGCATCGGCAACGCCGGGGGGATCGAATTCAGGTCCACTGTGCTGCCCTTCATCCTGCGTGGGGTGCGCCTGCTGGGCTGCGATTCCGGCTACACCCACATGCCGCTGCGCAGAAAGGTCTGGGAGCGACTTGCATCCGACCTCAAGCCCGTCCATCTGCGGGACATCGTTCACGACATCGGTTTTGACGAGCTACCGCCGGTTTTTGAGATGCTGGTCCGGGCGCAGGTCCGGGGGCGCTACGTCGTCAGGTTCGCGTAAGGAGCAGTCATTAGTATCGCAAATCCTTTCTAGGAGGAGGGGGAATGAGCAAATACCAGGAGTTTCACAAGCGGTCCATCGAGAAGCGGGATGAGTTCTGGAGCGAGCAGGCGCAGCTCGTGCACTGGAACAAGCCCTTCGGCCAGGTGCTGGACTATTCCAAGCCGCCTTTCTGCAAGTGGTTCGTCGGCGGCGAGACCAACCTTTGCTACAACGCGGTGGACCGCCACCTCGCGGAGCGGGGCGACCAGAAGGCGCTGATCTACATCTCCACGGAGACCGGGGAGGAGAAGATCTACACCTTCAAGGACCTGCACGCCGAGGTGAACCGCGCCGCGGCCACGCTGCAGAGCCTTGGGGTGGGCAAGGGCGACCGGGTGCTGATCTACATGCCCATGATCCCCGAGGCCATCTTCGCGATCCTGGCCACGGTGCGCATTGGCGCCATCCATTCCGTGGTGTTCGGCGGCTTTGCCGCCCACAGTCTGGCGACCCGCATCGACGACGCCACGCCCAAGGTCATGGTCACCGCCGACGCCGGCATGCGCGGCGGCAAGGCCGTGCCCTACAAGCACCTGGTGGACGAGGCCCTGCGCCTGTCCCAGAACCCGCCCAAGTCGGTGCTCATCAAGCACCGGGGCCTGGACAAGGACATGCCCCGTGTCGCCGGCCGCGACGTGGACTGGGACGAGCTGCGCGGGAAGCACATGAACGCGCAGGTGCCGGTGGCCTGGGTCGAGTCCAGCCACCCCTCCTACATCCTCTACACCTCTGGCACCACCGGCAAGCCCAAGGGCGTGCAGCGCGACACCGGCGGCTACCTGGTGGCGCTGGCCGCCTCCATGAAGCACATCTACCAGGCCAACCCCGGCGAGACCTACTTCTCCACCTCCGACATCGGCTGGGTGGTGGGCCACTCCTACATCGTGTACGGCCCGCTGATCAACGGCATGGCCACCGTGGTGTACGAGGGCACGCCCCTGCGCCCCGACGCCGGGATCTGGTGGAAGATCGTGCAGGACCACAAGGTTTCGGTCATGTTTTCGGCGCCCACCGCGATCCGGGTGCTGAAGAAGCAGGATCCCGCCTTCCTCAAGAAGTACGACCTTTCGAGCCTGCGCCATGTGTTCCTGGCGGGCGAGCCCCTGGACGAGACCACCGCCAAGTGGATCGCCGACGAGCTGGGCAAGCCCATCTATGACCACTACTGGCAGACCGAGACCGGCTGGGCCATCCTCACCGGCGCGCCCGGCGTGGAGAAGCACGCCACCAAGTTCGGCAGCCCCTCGTTCCCGGCCTACGGCTACGACCTGCGCCTGCTGCACGAGGCCACCGGCGAGGAAGTGGGCGCCGACGAGAAGGGCGTGGTGTGCGTGATCCCGCCGCTGCCGCCCGGCTGTCTGACCACGGTGTGGGGCCAGGACGACCGCTTCGTCCAGACCTACTTCACCATGTTCAAGGACCGCCTCATCTACACCACCTTCGATTGGGGCATCCGCGACAAGGACGGCTACTACTTCATCCTGGGACGCACCGACGACGTGATCAACGTGGCGGGCCACCGCCTCGGCACCCGTGAGATCGAGGAGGCCATCAGCTCCCACCCGGCCGTGGCCGAGGTGGCGGTGGTGGGCATCGCCGACCAGTTGAAGGGCCAGATGCCCATGGCCTTCGCGGTGGTCAAGGACGCCTCCAAGGTCGCCACCCCGGAGCAGCGCGCCGTGCTGGAGAAGGAAGTCATGGGGGTGGTGGACAAGGAACTGGGCGCCATCGGCCGGCCCAAGCGGGTGCATTTCATCGTGCAGCTTCCCAAGACCCGCTCCGGCAAGGTGCTGCGCCGCTCCATCCAGGCCATCGCGGAAGGGCGCGATCCTGGCGACCTCACCACGCTGGACGACGCATTCGGCATCGAGCAGATCAAGAAGGCCGTGGCGGAGGGCTGAGCCCGCGACCACGCCTCTCCGGGTTTGTGGGGGAGGATGATAGAGGAGGAGACCGAAGCCCGCCGAAAGGCGGGCTTTTTTTGCCCATTTTCCTAATATGGAAATTGAGGCATGAGCCGACAACGAGTGGAGGCGAAAATGGGGAGCCCTGCTAAAAATGTCGTTAAATCATCGATCGGCTTGGTCATTCTGGCTGCGTTCGCGGGCGCGGCCTGGGCGCAGGAAGAGGGGGCGGGGTCGGGTGTCCGACTTCGGGACCTCACCGCCAAGAACGCGGTGAAGCTTGCCGCGGCGGAGGTCAAGGCCCTGGCGAGCGGCATGTCGGTGCAGACCGTTGCGGGCGACGGCACCCTGCGCACCTGGAAGAAC
>DASTHR010000261.1:0-4234 GCA_035718105.1 Burkholderiales bacterium | reverse complement strand
AGGACTACGGGGTGGAAGCCGTGATCTACACCGACATCGGGCGCGACGGCATGCTGAGCGGCGTGAACGTGGAGGCCACCGTGGCCCTGGCGCGGGAACTCATCATCCCGGTGATCGCCAGCGGGGGCATCCAGAACCTGGATGATGTGAAGGCCCTGTGCCGCGCGGAGTCCGAGGGCATCATGGGCGCCATCACCGGGCGCGCCCTCTACGAGGGCACGCTCGATTTCCGCAAGGCCCAGGAGCTTGCCGACCAGCTTTCGGTAAAGGGGAATGGGTAAGCCGGGACTTCCCGCTCAGCCATCGCCCTTCACCCTTCACCCAAATGGGCCTCGCCAAGCGCATCATCCCCTGTCTGGACGTCACCGCCGGCCGGGTGGTGAAGGGGGTGAACTTCGTCGAACTGCGCGACGCCGGGGACCCGGTGGAGATCGCCAGCCGCTACGACGAGCAGGGCGCCGACGAGCTCACATTCCTGGACATCACCGCCAGCTCGGATCAGCGTGACATCATCCTGCATGTGGTGGAGCGGGTGGCGGAGCAGGTGTTCATTCCCCTGACCGTGGGAGGGGGCATCCGCGCCGTCGACGACGTCCGGCGGCTGCTCAATGCCGGCGCCGACAAGGTCAGCATCAACACCGCCGCGGTGCAAAACCCGCAGCTGGTGGCGGACGCGAGCGGGCGCGTGGGCGCCCAGTGCATCGTGGTCGCCATTGACGCCAAGCAGTCCGACGGGCCGGAGCCGCGCTGGGAGGTCTACACCCATGGCGGTCGCAAACCCACCGGTCTCGACGCCGTGGAGTGGGCGCGCCGGGTCCAGGCGCTGGGGGCGGGGGAGATCCTGCTCACCAGCATGGACCGCGACGGCACCCGCAACGGCTTCGACCTGCGCCTGACCCGCGCCGTTGCCGACGCGGTGGACATCCCCGTAATCGCCAGCGGTGGCGTGGGAGTCCTGCAGCATCTGGTGGAAGGCGTGGCGGTGGGGCACGCCGACGCGGTGCTGGCGGCCAGCATCTTCCATTATGGCGAGTTCACGGTGCGCCAGGCGAAGGAATACATGATGCGGCATAATATCGAGGTGCGGCTGTGAGCGGCGCACGGCAGGCGGCGCGCGGAGAGCGCTGATCCGCGGCCGCCGCAGCCGAATCAGCCGGTTACCGTTCGGCGCTAACGCCCCGCTGCGCACCAAACCATGCCCGAGAGCTGGCTCAATCAGGTGAACTGGTCCGATGACGGGCTGGTGCCGGCCATCGTCCAGGAGGCGGGCAGCGGCAGCGTGCTGATGGTTGCCTGGATGAACCGCGAGGCGCTCAGGCTCACGGCCGAGACCGGCGAGGCCGTGTTCTGGTCCCGCTCCCGGAGGAAGCTCTGGCACAAGGGGGAGGAATCCGGCCATGTGCAGAAGGTGAAGGAAATCCGGCTCGACTGCGACGAGGACGTGGTCCTGCTCAGCGTCGAACAGGTGGGCGGAATTGCCTGCCACACCGGGCGCCGCAGCTGCTTTTTCCATAAGCTTGAAGCGGGGCGCTGGGTAGCGGTGGACCCCGTTCTCAAGGACCCCAAGGACATTTACCAGAGATAGCGGACCGTTCATGAGCATAGACGCGACATCCATCCTGCACCGCATTGCGGACACCCTCGAGGCGCGCAAGGGCGCGGACCCCTCCAGTTCCTACGTGGCGAAGCTTTTCAGCCAGGGTCAGGACGCCATCCTGAAGAAAGTCGGGGAAGAGGCGGTGGAGACCCTGCTGGCGTCGAAATCGAACGACCGGCTGCACATCGTGCGCGAGACCGCTGACCTCTGGTTTCACTGCCTGGTGATGCTGGCCTACCATGGGCTGGGGCCGGACGACGTGCTGGCCGAGCTTCACCGGCGCGAGGGAATTTCCGGCATCGACGAGAAGCTGGCACGCACCCGGGGCGGGGCGAAATGAGCGGCTGCATTTTCTGCAAGATCATCCGCGGCGAGATCCCTTCGCGGAAAGTTTACGAGGACGACGAGGTGATCGCGTTCCACGACATCAATCCGGTGGCGCCGGTGCATTTCATGATCGTGCCGAAGCAGCACGTGGATTCCCTGGCGCACGTGGATGCCACGCACCAGCCGGTGCTGGGAAAGATCCTTGTGCTCGCCGACCGGCTGGCAAGGGAGCAGGGCTGCAACGACGGCTTCCGCACCATCATCAACACCGGACGGGTGGCGCGCCAGGACGTGTTCCACCTCCACGTGCATATCATCGGCGGCGGCGAAGTGCTGCCGCACATGCTGTACCGGCCCCGGGCCGGCGCTTAAACGACCTCCGGGTATCTCCGGGTCCGGGGTTTTCAGAGGTACCTCAACCAAAGGAGCAGGCTATGGGTTCCCTGAGCATCTGGCATTGGCTGATCGTGCTGCTGGTGGTGGTGCTGGTGTTCGGCACCAAGAAGCTTCGCAACATCGGCGCCGACCTCGGCGGGGCTGTAAAGGGCTTCAAGGAGGGCATGAAGGGCGGCGAGGAGGAGAAATCCGAAGCCGCTCCCCCCACCCAGCAGATCAGCGGCAAGACCATCGAAGGCGAGGTCAAGGAGAAGTCCCAGTCCAAGGCGTGAAGGAGCGACGGGTGCGGGAGTGACGGGCTCCTGGCCTGATGCCGCCGGCCGCGGGCGGCGTGCTCCTTCACTCGTTCACGCATTCACTTTGCATCCCATTCAATGTTCGACATCGGCTTCTCCGAGCTACTGATCATCGCGGTGGTGGCGCTGATCGTCATCGGACCGGAGCGCCTGCCCAAGGTGGCGCGCACCATGGGCCATCTGTTCGGGCGGCTGCAGCGCTACGTGAGCCAGGTCAAGTCGGACATCAACCGCGAAATGGAACTCGACGAGCTGCGCAAGCTGCAGGGCTCGGTGCAGGAAGCGGCGCGCTCGCTGGAGCAGGGCTTCCAGAGCGAGGTGCGCCAGGCCGAGGAGGGCCTGAGGTCCGTGGAGCAGGGACTGAACGAGGCGGCGTCTCCGGGGACGCAGCTTCCGGCCCCGCCGCCCGTCTCGGAGCCCCCCGCCGCGCCGGCGCCGCCTGCCCCGGACAGGCCGGCCTGAGCGGGCCGGGGACCACAAGCCACGATGGAAAGCGGCAGCGAAACCTTCATCTCGCACCTGGTCGAACTGCGGGACCGGCTGATGCGGGCCATCATCTCGGTGCTCATCGTTTTCGTGTTGCTTTTCCCCTGGGCCAAGGAACTCTACGCCCTGCTTGCCCAGCCGCTGCTGGCAGCGTTGCCCCAGGGCGGCCAGATGATCGCCACCGACGTGGTGGGGGTGTTCCTGGTGCCGATGAAGGTGGCGCTGCTGCTGGCGTTTCTGGTGGCCCTGCCCTACGTGCTCTACCAGGTCTGGGCCTTCGTCGCCCCGGGCCTTTACGCCCACGAAAAGCGCCTGGTGCTGCCCCTGGTCGTAGCCAGCTACCTGCTGTTCCTGCTGGGCATGGCCTTCGCCTACATGCTGGTGTTTCCCCTGGTGTTCACGTTCATGAGCTCGGTGGCGCCCGAGGGCGTGGCCTGGATGACCGACATCGAGAAATACTTCAGCTTCGTGCTCACCACCTTCATTGCCTTCGGCGTCACCTTCGAGGTGCCCGTGGTGGTGGTGGTGCTGGTGCGGATGGGCGTGGTCAGCATCGGTAAGCTCAAGGAAATCCGCCCCTACGTGATCGTCGGGGCTTTCGTGATCGGCGCCATCTTCACCCCCCCGGACGTCGTGTCCCAGATCCTGCTGGCGGTTCCGCTGTGGTTGCTCTACGAACTGGGCATTCTGGTGTCGCGCTTCGTGGCGGTGAAGCCGTCCGACAAGGGCGACGATTACCGGCCCCTCAGCAGCGAGGAGCAGGAGCGGGAACTGGACAGCATCGAGGCGGAGCAGAAGGCCAAGGAGTGACCCGGTGAAGGAGCGCGTACCTCGCCGCTTCCAACCTGCGCCGGCGGCGATTTACTCGCGCTGGGGAGCAAGCTTCGGACGCTTGCCGACGCTGATGCGGAGCTGAACCTCGGTCTGGTTGCGCAGTACAGTGATGCCGGCCGGCCGGCCCGGCTCCAGGGCCGCGATCGCATTAAGCATCCCGGAGGCGTCGGCGACCGGCCTTCCGTCCACTGCCACCAGCACGTCGCCGCGGCGCACCCCCCCCTGGTCCGCCGGCGAGCCGGGGATCACCCCGGCGATCAGCACGCCCTTGCCGCCCGGCACCCGGAACGAGTCGGCC
>DASTHR010000260.1:0-11642 GCA_035718105.1 Burkholderiales bacterium | reverse complement strand
CCTCCACCATCTGATAAACCCCTGGCAGCGAAAGCTGTCAGGGGTTATCTTTTTGCGGTCTCGAACAGAAACGGTACGAACTCATGCCGTCACGATACCGCCAGACCGCGACCCTCTCCCCGACCGATGCAGCCTATATCGCCGGACTGGTGGACGGCGAGGGCACCATATCGCTGACCCGCCGCCACCGAGATGACGAGCGGCAACTGGTGATAAGCATCAGCAACACCGAAAGCCCGCTGCTCGACTTCGTCCTGAAAGCCGTTGGAGCCGGGAAGATCACCCGCAAGCGAACCTACAGCAACAACCATTCCCCGGGGCTGACCTATGCGATCAACAATCGCCAGGCGCTGGACTTGTTGCGACAGATCGCCCCGTACCTGCGCACGTACAAGGTGCAGCGCGCGAAACTGGTATTGGACCACTACCTTGAACTCACACCTCGAAACGGAAAATACAGCAGCGAGATTCGGGAGGCTAGGAAGCAGTGGGTAGAGCAGTTTCTTGCGCTTGCCCCGCGCCATGCGGTGAAGTCGCCGGAAAGCTCGTACTGATCGCGCGGGAGGAGTTGTCGGCGTGACTTTCTCGGAGCGCATTCAACGCCGGGGCTGCAAGAAATAAGAATAACCTCTACAAACTTCCACAGGGAGAAATGGCGGACGCGCAAGGTGAGCCCTTCTGGGGCAAGGTGGAGCGTCAGGGAGCAGACGGACTCCGGTTCCTGCCCTTGGCGTCGCACTGCCTCGACGTCGCCGTCGTATTCCGTGCGCTTCTCGAACTCCCGGTCTTACGGCGGCGCCTGGAATCCGCCGCAGGCCGGCCGTTGTACCGGGCCCAAGTGGAACGACTCGCGGTTATCGCCCTGCTGCACGATGTGGGCAAGGCGAACCTCGGCTTCCAGGGCAAGATATTCGATCCCAAGGCGCCTCAGATCGGCCACATAGGTCCCCTTGCACCCCTGTTTACCGAGACTATCCTGAACCAAAAGCTCGCTGCAGCCTTGAACGTCGATAGGTTGTTTTCATGGTTCGTCCTTCCGGAGGCACTGCAGGGATTCCTCCTGGCCTCCTGGTCCCACCATGGCAAGCCGGTACGCTTCGATCCCGACGACCGAACAGGTGACTCTCGGCGTTGGTGGCAGCCGGACGGAAATCGCGATCCGTTTCAGGCGATCGCGGAGTTGACGGCCGCGGCGCGCGAGGCCTTCCCTGCCGCCTTTGCCGAAAACGTGCCGCCCATTCCCGGCGTTACCCGGCTCCAGCACCGTGTCGCGGGGCTCGTGATGCTGGCCGACTGGGCGGGTTCCCACCAAGCCTTCTTTCCCCTGGAACGCCCCCCCCGACTTCGACGCCCAGAGAGCCGCCACCAACGCCGTCCGCGCCGTTGGCATCGACGCGTCCGTCATGCAGGCAGAACTCGTCAACCGTCCCGCGCTTTTCGAGAAGCGCTTCGGCTGCCCACCACGTCCCTTGCAGGCCACACTCGACGCGCTCGCCTGCGATGATCCCGCAAATCGGTTGCTGATAGCGGAGGCGGAGACCGGCTCGGGCAAGACGGAGGCGGCCCTTGCCCGATTCTTTCACCGTCTCCCCCGCGCACGCGGGGATCGACCTCGGAAAGCGTCTGATTGAGTTGTCGTCTTGCGGCCCACGACTCAAAGATTGGCACTGATGCCTCCCGGACGCATGGCAGTTCGGTCCACCGTCTCCGCCATCCGAGAAAACGCTGGCAGCGACGGCTGCGGAGGGTTATCTTTGTGTGGGTCTCAATTGGAGAAGGATGCTGCCCGTGCTGGCGACGGAAGGCCGGATGTCTGCCCACTGACCCTGCCTTCGCCTCGACCTTATGCTCCCCATCCTCCACCAGGACGATCACCTGGTCGCCATCGACAAGCCGGCCGGCCTGCTGACCCACCGCACGGATCTCGATCGGCATGAGTGGCGCTTCGCCCTGCAGCTGCTGCGGGACCAGATCGGGCGCGAGGTGCATCCGGTGCACCGCCTGGACCGGGGCGTCTCGGGCGTGCTGCTGTTCGCCCTGGACCGGGACACCACACGGGCCATGACGGCGCTGTTCGAGACCCGGGAGGTGGAAAAGTCCTACCTGGCCGTGGTGCGGGGCTGGCCATCGGAGCAGGGGGAGGTGGACCATCCCCTCGTCCTCCGACCCGACCCGTACGAATGGCGCGGCGAATCCGCGGACGCGTCGGCGCAAACCGCGCTCACCCGCTACCGGCGACTCGCGACCGTGGAGCTGCCCCACGCCGTGGACCCCTTTCCCACCAGCCGCTATGCACTGGTGCACCTGGAGCCCCTCACCGGCCGCCGCCACCAGTTGCGGCGCCACCTGAAGCACCTCGCCCACCCCATCATCGGCGACACGCGCTACGGCAAAGGCCCCCACAACCGCCTGTTTCGGGACCTGCTGGGCTGCGAGCGCCTGCTGCTGGCCTGCGTGGAACTGCGGTTGCGTCACCCGGTGACCGGGGAAGCGCTTAGCATCATGGCTCCGCTCCGGGGCGAGTTTGCCGCCCTGATCCGCCGCCTGGGCTGGCGCGATGCCATCCCCAGCCGCTGGATCGCCTCCGACTGAGGCCAGGCCCACAACCCGCGGCAGGACCGGCCAGCAGTCAGCGCCAGTCCCCGCGCAGCGCCAGGACGCGAGCCTGCAGCACCTCCGGCGTCGCCGCCGCGGGACCCATAGCCTCGCCCGCGGCGAGCCCGATCCGGGCAAATGGCCGCATGGCCCAGGGGCGGCTCATGGCCGCCCCGTGCTTGCGGCTGAAGAAGCTGCCCCACAGGCCCCGCAGCGCCACCGGCACCACCGGCACCGGCGTCTCCTCAACGATGCGCGCGATGCCGCCGCGGAAGGGATTGAGCTCGCCGCTGTCTGTGATCCTGCCCTCGGGGAAGATGCCCACCAGTTGCCCCAGGCGCAGCGCCTCGGCCACCTCGCGGAACGCCGCCTCCTTCAGCTCCGGATCCTCCTTCCCCGGTGCGATTGGAATGGCGCCGGCGGTGCGGAACACGAAGCTCAGGACCGGCAGTCTGAAGATGCTGTGGTCCATCACGAAGCGGATCGGCCGCCGGCAGGCGGCCATGATCACCAGGGCATCCACGAAACTAACGTGGTTGCAGGCGATCACCGCCGGCCCCTGCTCCGGGATATGCTCCAGCCCCGAGCGTTCCAGCCGGTACACCGAGTGGATCAGCATCCACACGATGAAGCGCATGAGGAATTCCGGGACCAGGGTGTAGATGTAGGCGGCGACCGCGGCGTTGAACAGCGCCGTGAGCAGGATGAGATCCGGGATGGTGAAGCCGAGCCGGAAGAACACGATGGCCACCAGCGCCGCCAGCACCATGAACAGGGCGTTGAGGATGTTGTTACCGGCTATGATGCGGGAACGGTGGCTGGGATCGCTGCGGCTCTGGATCAGGGCATACAGGGGCACGATGTAGAAGCCGCCGAACATGCCGATCAGCAGCAGGTCCGCCAGCACCCGCCAATGCCCGGGATCGCCCAGGAACTCGGAAAGACCCAGGGGGACACGCTCCGACTGCCCGGTGGTTGCGAGCCAGAGGTCCGCCCCGAAAACCGTGAGCCCGATGGAGCCGAAGGGCACCAGCCCGATTTCCACCTTGTGACCGGACAGGCGCTCGCACAGCAGCGACCCGATTCCGATGCCCACGGAAAAGACCACCAGCAGCAGGGTCACCACATGCTCGTCGCCGCCCAGGACATTGCGCGACAGGTTGGGGAACTGGGTGAGCAGCATGGAGCCGAAAAACCAGAACCAGGAGATGCCGAGGATGGACAGGAACACCGTGCGATTGCGCCGCGTGAAGGCGAAATTGCGCCAGGTCTCCGTGACCGGGTTCCAGTTGATCCTCAGCGTGGGGTCCGACGCGGGGGCCGGAGGAATCAGGCGGGAGGCGAACAGGCCCGCGGCGGAGACCGCCACCGTGGCCGCCGCCACGCCGGCGATGCCCCAGCCGGGCTGGGTCACGAGCCAGCCACCGAATATCATGCCCAGAAGAATCGCGAGCGAGGTGCCCATTTCCACCAGGCCGTTGCCTCCCACCAGCTCCGTCTCTTTCAGGGCCTGGGGCAGGATCGCGTACTTCACCGGCCCGAACAGGGCCGACTGCACGCCGCCGAGGAACAGCGCCGACAGCAGCAGTGGCAGGCTGGTCAGCAGGAAGCCCGCGGCGCCAAGCGCCATCACCGCCAGCTCGATGGCGACCGTGACGGTGATGAGCCGGGATTTCTCGAACTTGTCGGCGATCTGGCCCGCGGTGGCGGAGAACAGGAAGAACGGGACCACAAACAGTGCCTGCGCCAGGTTCTGCAGCGTATCGCTGCTCATGGACGTGAAGCTCGCCGTCTGGAAAGCAAGGAGGATCACCAGCGCCTGCTTGAATGCGTTGTCGTTGAAGGCGCCAAGGAACTGAACCGAAAACAGCGGCCCGAAGCGGCGCTGCGTCAGCAGCCGGAACTGACTGGTCTCGTTCAAACGGGTTCCCCTTGTTGGTGGCCGGGCGGCGCGATCGGCCGGCGCAGGAAAAATGCCCTTTCCCGGCGCGCGTATGATAGCGATAATCGCCGTGGCCCGAAAATGCGGGCGCCAGACCAACGAACCGCATGAACCCGCCTGCTCCTTCCCCTCAGCGCTCCAGGACCGCCTCCATGCTCAAGTGGGGAGCCATCGGCATCCTGGTGCTGCTGGTCGCCATCATCGCGGCCGCGCTGATATTCCTCTCGACCATTGATCCCAAGGCCTATATGGCCGATGCCGCCCGACTGGTGAAGCAGCGGACCGGCCGCGACCTCACCGTCGCCGGAGCGGTGGATCTGCGGGTGTCCCTGACGCCGCAGATCGTGGTGGAGAACTTGAGCTTCGCCAATGCGCCCGGAGGTGCGCGCAAGGACATGCTGCGGCTGAAGCGCCTGGAACTGGAGATCGCGTTGCTGCCCCTGCTGACCGGCGAGGTGAAGATTTCGCGCCTGGTGCTGAAGGAACCCGACCTGCTTCTGGAGGTGGACGCGAAGGGGCGCGGCAACTGGGAATTCGGCCGGGACACGCCGGCACCGCAGGGGACCGCAGCCGCTTCCGTCCCGCCCGCGGTGCGCATCGGCGCCCTTCACGTCGAGAAGGCAAGGCTCGCCTACCTCGACCACCGGACGAAGAAACGCACCGATCTGACCCTGGCGCGCCTGGATGCCGAGGCGCGCCAGCTCCTCGCCAGCGGGTACGGGCTGGATGTCGCCGGCACGCTCAACGGCCAGGCCTTCAGCGTGAAGGGAACGATTGGCGACCCCGGTGAGGCACTCGCCGACAGGGCCTTGTCCATGGATCTTGTGGCAAGAATTCCTGGCCTGGAGGCGAAGGTGGACGGCGAGTTGGAGCACCCGCGATCGCTGAAGGGCTTCAACGCCGACGTCGAACTCGATCTGGCGGACGCCAAGGCGGCGGGCGCCTTCGCCGGCGTCCCGGTTCCCAACCTGCCGCCGATGAAGGTCGTCACCCGGATCCGGGACAGCGGCAGCCGCCAAAGCGTGGATCCGCTGAAGGTCGCCGTCGGCAAAAGCCAGCTTGCGGGCAGCATCCGGGTGGAGCACAAGGAGCCTCGCCCGATGGTCACGGCACGCCTCGCCGGGCCCCTGGTGGATCTCTCGGAGCTGCCCCAGCGCAAGCCCCGGCCCGAACCGGAAGGCGGGGGCGGACGGGTGTTTTCCGCAGAACCCCTGCCCTTCGCCACCCTCAAGTCCTTCGACCTGGACGCCGAGCTTGCCATCGACAGGCTGGTGTTGCGGGGCGGGGATCGCGTCGAAACCCTCCAGATCAAGGCCGCGCTCGCGGATGGTCACCTGCGGGTTGAGCCCGCGAAATTCAACGTGGCGGGCGGAGGCATCAAGTCGGTTCTCGATTTCGACGCCTCCTCCGGCAAGTCTGCGACCCTCAACCTGCGCGCCGAGGGCAACGGCCTGTCCCTGGGCACGCTGCTGGCTATGGCCGACAGCCCGCAAAAGATGAGCGGCGGCCGCACCGACCTGAAGATCGAAGCAGCAGGCGCCGGAAGCTCCATGCGCGCCATCATGGCATCCCTCAACGGCCACGCCCGGATGACGGTGGGGGAAGCCCAGATCGCCGGACGCGGCCTGGACCTGGGAGCGGGCGTCCTGGACCAGATGGCGGACGTTCTGAACCCCGGCCGCGGCGCCTCCCAGCAGCAGGTCACCTGCGCGGTGGTGAACGTGCCGGTGCGAAATGGCGTGATCACGCTGGACAACCGGGTGGCCGTCGAAACCACCAAGGTCGCCATGACCGGCGAGGGAACCGTGAACCTCGGAACCGAGGCCCTGGACGTCGCGGTGCGTTCCAAGGGAAAGGGCGGCGTGGGACTCGCCGACTTCACCGGCGTCGGCCGCATCGTCGGCACCTTTACCGAGCCCCGTTTCGGCGTGGATGCCCGGGGAGCCGCCGCCGCAGCTGCCACCGTGGGCAGCGCCCTCGCCACCGGTGGCATGTCGCTGATCGGGCAAAGCCTGTTCAGCAAGCAGTTCCCGGATCATCCCTGTCAGGATGCGCTGGCGGCCAAGGCGCCGGCGCGCAGCGCCCCGGCGGCCCCGGAGCAGAAGAAGGAGCAGGGGTTCTTCGACCGGATATTCGGCCGCTAGGTCCGCGTTCACGCTGACATCGAGCCTCGATGTCCGGTGAAGCCGGGCCTACGAGCCGGACCTACAACACCGCGTGGCTCACGCTGACCTGCGGCGGATTCGCCAGGGTCTGGTAGTTCACGCAGTAGCGCTCCGTGAGCCGGATCAGGTTCGCCACCTGCTCGGGCGTCGCGTCGGTGTCGAGGTCGAACCGCATCCGGATTTCGGTGAAGCCCGCCGGCACCTCCTTCGCCACACCCAGGGTGCCACGGAAATCCACGTCGCCTTCCACCGACACGCTG
Source organism: Burkholderiales bacterium (assembly GCA_035718105.1). Taxonomy (GTDB): domain Bacteria; phylum Pseudomonadota; class Gammaproteobacteria; order Burkholderiales; family UBA6910; genus UBA6910. The sequence goes on along the minus strand of DASTHR010000260.1, from coordinate 4,680 downwards.
CCGCCGCGGATGGGGATCCCCATGGCGGTGGCCACCGCCCGCAGCGTGACCCCTGCGCAGGCCGCCAGCGCCTCCAGCAGCATGTCACCGGAACACGCGTCTTCGCCGCCGCCGCCGGTGGCGGGATGCAACCCCGCCACAACGGGCGCGCTCTTGCCGGTCTCGATGCGACAGGTCACGCCCTCGCACCCCAGATTGCCCCGGGCATGCAGCGTCCAGCGGGCAGCTGCGGGGTCCTCGCGATACTTGCTCTTCAGCGGCGCCTGCAGGGCGCGTAGCCGTTCTGCGTCCAAACTCTCCTCCGGGATTCAATGACCGTGAACGAGGGCGCTCACGCCGCCCGCGCGCCGCCTGCCAGGCTGTCCTTCAGGGCATCGAGCACGCGGGCCTTGCGGCGGGCCAGCGCCGGGTCGGCGCGGTCCCGCGGATGGGGCATCGGCAGCTCCACCTCCTCGCGGATGGTGCCCGGCCGCGCGCCCATCACCAGAACGCGGTCGCTCAAGTATAGCGCCTCGTCCACGTCGTGCGTCACCATCAGCAGCGCCGTGCGGTGGCGCCGCGCCACCCCGAGCAGCAGGTCCTGAAGCCGCATGCGGGTGAAGGCGTCCAGGGCGCTGAAGGGCTCGTCCAGCAACAGCAGCTCGGGCTGGGAAAAAAGGCCGCGGGCAATGGCCACGCGCTGGGCCATGCCACCGGAGAGCTGCTTGGGCCAGGCATCGCCGCAATCCGCGAGTCCCACTTCCTCCAGCAGGGCCCGGGTGCGCGGATCCCCGGCGCCGCGGCCACCTTCCTCGAAGCCCACGTTCTGCGCCACCGTGAGCCAGGGCAGCAGCCGCGGTTCCTGGAACACGATCCCGGTGTGGGGCGAGTGCACGTGAACAGGCTCGCCCTTCACCAGGGCCCGGCCGTCGTAATCGCGCTCCAGCCCGGCCACGATCCTGAGCAGCGTGCTTTTGCCGCAGCCGCTGGGCCCCAGCAGGCTCACCACCTCGCCGGGGCGCACACGCACGCTCACCCGGCGCAGCACCTGCCGGCCGTTGAACGACTTCGACACCACGTCGAGCGACAGCAAGGGCTCGCTCATCTCAATCCTCCCCCGTCGTCGCATAGGAGTCGCGCCAGCGCAGCAGCCGGCCCTCCAGTGCCTTGAGCAGGCCGTCGCTCGCCTTCCCCAGAACCGCCAGCAGCAGAATGGCCACCAGCACCACGTCGGCGCGGCCGGTCTCCCGGCCGTCGGTGAGCAGGTAGCCCAGCCCCCCGGTGGCGGCGATCAGCTCCGCGGCCACCAGGAACATCCACGCCAAGCCGAGTCCGGTGCGCAACCCCGTGAACAGGCTGGGCAGCGCCGCCGGAATGAAAATGCGCCGCACCAGGGCGGCGCCCCTCAGGCCGTACACCTGACCCAGTTCCACGAACTTGCGGTCCACGTTCTGGATTCCCGCCTGCACGCTGAGATAGACGGGAAAGAAGGCGCCGATGGCGATGAGGGTGATCTTGGGCGCCTCGTCGATGCCTAGCCACAGCAGCAGCAACGGCACCCAGGCCAGCGACGGAATGGCCCGCAGTGCCTGGAAAGTGGGATCCACGTAGGACTCCAGCCTGCGGCTCAGTCCCACGGTAGCGCCGGCCAAAACGGCGAGCGAAGCGCCGATGCCGAACCCGGCCAGCACCCGCAGCGCGCTGACGCCCATGTGCTCCAGCAGGGTTCCGCTGGCCGCCAGTTCCCGCAGCGTCTGCGCCAGCACGCTGGGGGGCGGCATCAGGTGCGGCTGGATCCAGCCGAGACGCGCCGCCAGTTCCCACAGCGCCAGCAGCGCCGCCGGCAGCGCCAGCGCCCGCCAGCGCGTGGAGCGCACCGCGCCGCGGGCGGCGGGAGCCTGGACCCCGGGAACCGCGGCCATGGATTGCGCCTCGCTCACCGGTGCCCCCTCAGTTCTTGGCGACAACCGACGCGCGGGCGAAGCCGGGTTCCACCAGTTGCTCGATCACGAGATTGACATCCGTGCCCTTGCGCACCAGTTCCTCCTCCACCAGGATGGGGGCTGCCGCCTTCAGCGCCTGCACATGCTCGGGGCCGGGCACCGGATTGGTGAAATCGTTGCGGGTGAGCTGCAGCTTCGCCACCGGCAGCGAGATTTTCGCCTCCTCGGACACGATCTTCGCGGTCTCCTCGGGGTTGGCGATGATCCACAGCCGCGCCTTCTCGTAGGCCTTCACCACCCGCTTCACGTGCTCGGGGTACTTCGCGGCGAAGCTCTCGGTGGTGTTGAGGAAGCCGTAGGTGTTGAAACCGACGTTGCGGTAGAGCAGCCGCGAGCCCTGCTCCAGCTCGCTTGCCGCCATGTGGGGATCCAGGCCCGCCCAGGCGTCCACCCGCTTCTGCTCCAGGGCCGCGCGGCCGTCAGGGTGCTGCAGGTGCACCACCTCGACGTCGCCCTTCTTCAGGCCGACGGTGTGCAGGGAGCGCAGCAGGAACAGGTAAGGGTCGGTGCCCTTGGTGGCCGCCACCTTCCTGCCCTTCAGGTCCTGGATTGACTTGATGCCGGAATCCTTGCCCACCACCAGCGCCGCCCATTCCGGCCGTTCGTACACGTACACCGCCTTGATGGGGTTGCCGTTGGCGCGGGACAGGACCGCCGCCAGCCCCGCGGTGGAGCCGAAATCCACGCTGCCGCTGTTCAGGAATTCCAGCGCGCGGTTGCTGCCCTGGCTCAGCACCCACTTAACCGGGATGCCATCCTTCGCGAACTCCTGCTCCAGCCAGCCGAAACGCTTCAGCACCAGGCTGGGCGGCGAATAATAGGCGTAATCGACGCGGATTTCCCGGGGCTGGTCGGCGGAGAATGCCGGCACCGCCAGCAGTGCCGCCAAGGCGGCGACAAATCTGAATACGGACTTCATGTTGCGGCTCCTGTGAGTTGAGTCGCGAAATGGTATCAATGACCATATGCTATTCAAAAACCGTTTCGCTATTTCTTAATAACCAATCGCTATTAACGTCGTCAGGGGCCGGCCACCGGTCCGCCGCCGCGGGATCCACCGGTAGCCGCACCCGGCACCAGCCCTTACAATGCGCGAGTCGTCGGCCGCCCCCGTTCCCGGGCGCCCGGATTCCCCACGCCCAACCTTCCACGGAGGCCATTTTGCGGCGCATTCTGCTTGCCCTCGCTGCCCTTGCCCTGACGTCCGCTGCCGCCGTCGCGGCCGACACGCCCAAGAGCACGCTCGCCCGGATCAAGGCGACCGGCACCATCACCCTCGGCCACCGGGAGCAGGCGCGGCCGTTCTCCTTCACCGGCGAGGACGGCAAGCCCGCCGGCTACTCGGTGGATCTGTGCCTGAAAGTGGTGGAAGGGATGCGCCAGGCACTGAACCTGCGCCAGATCAAGGTGAAATGGGTCCCGCTGCAGGCTGATAACCGGGTGCAGGCGGTCGCCGCCGGGAAGGTGGACATGGAATGCGGGGTCACTACAGTGACCCTGTCGCGCCTCGAGCGCGTGGATTTCAGCAACTACATCTATGTTGACGGCGGCACCGCCCTGGCGAAGAAGGAGGCGGGCCTGCACCGTCTCGCCGACCTGAACGGCAGGAAGCTCGCGGTGCAGCCCGGCACCACCACCCTGCGCGAGTTGCGGGAGGGCCTGCCCCGCCGGCGCATCAGTGTCGAGGTGGTGGAAGTGGCGAACGTGGCGCAGGGAATGCAACTGCTCGAGGAGGGCAAGGTGGACGCCCTGGCCGGAGACCGTACCGTGCTGGTCGGCACCGGCAATGCGTCGAAGGATCCGGCCCGGTGGGCCCTGCTGGACGAGGATTTCTCCATGGAGCCCCTGGCGCTGATGATGAAACGCGGGGATCCGGATTTCCGCCTCGCGGTAAACCGCGAACTGGCGAAGCTCTACCGCACCGGAGACGTGGACGAGATTTTCTACCGCTGGTTCGGACAGCTCGGAAACCCCGGCGTGCTCCTGAGGGCGATGTTTTACATGAACGGCCTGCAGGACTGACGAGGGGAGGCGGGTTTGCCCGCAGGCGGACCCGCCGGCGGCTACTTGTCCGCCGAAACCAGCCTGCCCATCACGATCTTAACCCGGTCCCCCACCTGCCAGACCGGCGGCTGGTCTTCCCGCACCAACTGGAAGCGGCCGTTGTCGAGCTTCACCACGATCTCGTAGCTCCTCTCGGTGAATCGTTGCTGCAGTTCCGGGCTGCCCATGGCGCCGACGTAGCCGCGGCTCACGCCGTCACCCGGCCTGTAACGGGCCGTGGCCACCCAGCCCGCGGAAAGGTTTCCCCCGAGGCTGCCGGGAAAATCACCGGGACTCACATAGCCGGGAGGATCGGCGCTGGCGCGGGGCTGCGGCAACTCCCGGTCCACCTCGCGGATGGAGCGAACCGTGCCGCAGTCCGGGCACCCGCCCCCCGCCTCGGCGGCGGAACCCCCCGCGGCAAGCCCCGAGGCCAACAGAGCCAGCACCAGCGCCACGCCCCCCACCAGAGGCCGGCGGCGCCGGCCCGAGCCGCGAAAAATCACCTGCCGGCCGCTTGGGGAGCAAACTTCCAGGAGCCGTCTGCCTCCTGGCAGAAAGGCCAGGTTCCCCTCTCGCGGCGGCCCTTCGCGCGGGTCTCGGTGAACACATCCCGGCACTTGCTGTCTCCCCGGACGAAGTCGCGCTTGGGCTG
>DASTHR010000259.1:0-5347 GCA_035718105.1 Burkholderiales bacterium | reverse complement strand
GGGCAGGCGGACCTGGTGCCCACCGGCATCGCCATCCACCTGGAGGACCCGGGGCTCGCCGCCATGATCCTTCCCCGTTCCGGGCTGGGCCACAAGCACGGCATCGTGCTGGGCAACCTGGTGGGGCTGATCGACTCCGATTACCAGGGCCAGATCTTCGTCTCGGTGTGGAACCGCGGCTCCAGCGCCTTCCTGCTCAACCCCCTGGAGCGCATCGCCCAGCTGGTGGTGGTGCCGGTGGTGCAGGTGGATTTCAACATCGTGGACGAGTTCCCCGAGAGCGGGCGCGGCGCCGGGGGCTTCGGCAGCACGGGGAGGCACTGATGCATCCCCGATCGGCCATCGTGCTGTTCGCCCACGGAGCCCGCGACCCGGAGTGGGCGGAACCGTTCCGCAGGATCCAGGACCGGGTCGCCGCCGAGCGGCCAGCGGTCGCGGTGCTGCTCAGTTTTCTGGAATTCATGCAGCCCTCGCTGGCCAACGCGGTGGAGCAGGCGGTCCACGCCGGCGCCCGGGACATCACCGTGGTGCCCCTGTTCATGGCCCAGGGCGGGCACCTCAAGCACGACGTGCCGCACCTGATGGCGGAGCTGCGCCATCGCCACCCCGCCACCGCCATCCGCCTCGCCCCCGCGATCGGCGACGTGGCGGAGATCCTGGAGGAGATCGCGCGCTGGGTGTGCCGGGAGCATCCGCGATGAAAGGCCTGCCGATGCTGCGCCTGTGGCTCCTGGCCCTGCTGCTGGCCGCCTGTGCGGCCCGTGCCGAGGCGCCCCAGACCGGGCTGCCGGTCGTCGAGCTCGACATCGCCGGCCACAAGCTCACGGTGGAAGTGGCGGCCACTCCCGAGAGCCGCAACATCGGCCTGATGCACCGGCGCATGCTGCCGGAGGACCGCGGCATGCTGTTCGTGTTTCCCGTCCCCGCCATCTACAGCATGTGGATGGCCAACACCCACATTCCCCTGAGCGTCGCCTACCTCGATCCCCAGGGCCGGGTCATCAACATCCGCGACATGCCGCCCCTGACCCACTCCAGCTACAGCGCCGGCGACGATGCCCTCTACGCCATCGAGACCAACCAGGGCTGGTTCGCCAAGCGCGGCATCGGCCCCGGCACGCTGGTGAAAGGCCTTCCGCGCGAGCGGGGCAAATAGCCCGGGACCTGGCGAAGTGCCATCCTGAGGCGACAGCTGGAGATGCCTGCGGTTCGGGTCCCGCGACCGGCAGCGGCTGGCTTCGCGCCATGACGACGGTCACGGTCACCTGCATCATGCCGACAGCCGATCGCCCGGCCTTCCTGCCAAAGGCCATCGCGGGCTTCCAGGCACAGGACTACCCGGAGCGGGAGCTGCTCGTCCTTGACGACGGGGAGGAAAGCGTCGAGCGCCTGGTTCCGCGGGACGATCCCAGAATCCGCTACCGGCGGGAGGCGCCAGGCCTGTCGCTGGGCGCAAAGCGCAACCTGGCCTGCGAGGAGGCGCGGGGAGAGATCATCGCGCACTGGGACGACGACGATTGGTACGCGCCCTGGCGCCTGTCCTGCCAGGTACGGAAAATGATTCGAGGCGGCGCCGACATCTGCGGCCTCGACCGCGTGATGTTCGTTGACTTCAGGTCGCCGGGCGCCTGGGAGTATGTCTATCCACCCCGGGGGCGGCCCTGGGTGCATGGGGCGACCCTGTGCTATCGCAGGGAGATCTGGCGCAGGAACCCGTTTCCCCCGGTCAAGGTCGGAGAGGACACCCGCTTCGTCTGGAATGCGGCCGGTGCCCGCATACGCGCCCTGCCGGACAACCGGTTCTACGTGGGCACGATCCACGACTCCAACACCAGCCGAAAATGCGTCACCGATCCCCGCTGGCACCGCATCCCGCTGGGCGAAGTGCGCCGCGCAATGGGGCGCGACTGGCCGGCCAGTGCCCAGACCCCGGGACCGTTGCTAGAATGCCGGCATGGATGAATTCCCCTCCGCGTCTTTGCGCAGCCGCCTTGCCGCGCTGATCGAAGCCCTGTCCGAGGGGCTCGTGGAGCGTGCCGTGGCGGTGCGGCTGGCACTGCTGGCGGCGCTCGCCGGCGAGCACGTGCTGCTGGTGGGACCGCCGGGCACCGCCAAAAGCGACCTGGCGCGGCGCCTGCACCGCGCCTTCCGCGACGCCGCCTATTTCGAGCGCCTGCTCACCCGCTTCTCGGTGCCGGAGGAGCTTTTCGGACCGCTGTCCATCGCGGCCCTGGAGCAGGACCGCTACGAGCGCCAGACCGAGGGCTACCTGCCCAACGCCTCCATCGCCTTCATCGACGAGGTGTTCAAGGCCAACAGCGCCATCCTCAACGCCCTGCTCACCCTGCTTAACGAGCGGGAATTCGACAACGGCGCGGTGCGGGTGAAGTCGCCCCTCATCAGCGTGGTGGGCGCCACCAACGAAGTGCCCGACGACGAGGTAGGCGCCGCCTTCTATGACCGCTTCCTGGTGCGCTGCCGCGTGGACAGCGTCAGCGACGCGGGCTTTGCGGAACTGCTGCGGCTGCCGGAGCGGGAGCCCGCGGAGCCGCACCCGGACCTGCGGCTGTCGGACGCGGAACTGGCTCGGATCGCGACGCAGGTGGACGCGGTGGCGCTGGCTCCGGAAGTGCTGGATCTGCTGGCGGACCTTCGGAGCTTCCTCGCTTCCGAGAACACCTACGTTTCGGACCGGCGCTGGCGCAAGCTCACCCGGCTGCTCAAGACCGCCGCCCTCACCGACGGCCGCGACGCCGTGAGCGTGTGGGACGCATGGCTGGTGCAGTTCTGCGCCATCCAGTGCCTGGAGGAGCGGGCCAAGGTGGAGAACTGGTACCGGGCGCGCCTGGGCACCGACCGGGCGCTGAACCCGGCGCGCTTCACCCGGGCGGTGGAGGCGTTCGAAGCCCAGCTGGAGCTGGAGCAGAACGCCGATGACCTCAACTACGACGCCCAGGGCCGGCTGGCGGCAGTCTCCTCCGTCACCGACAACAAGGGCGGCGACCCGGCGCCGCGGATGTCCTTCTTCACCCGGACCAAGCGCTACGGCCGATCCCACGTCGAAGCCCGCGCCGCCCAGGTGCGGGAGCTGATCGGCGACGTGGACGGCTACCTCGCGCGCCTCGACGCCATGCTCGGCGACCTGGAGCGGGTGGCAATGCCCCATCTCTGGCTGGATCCGCAATTCCCCCCGCAGGCGCGCGCCAGCCTCCAGGGCACCCGCGCCAACATCGAGGCGCTGCGCGCGCGGCTGGAACAGGCGGAAGCCGGCTTCCGCGCCCTGCCGCTGCTGGACCAGGATCCGGGCCGGGTCCCGGAGCGCGTCGCTGTGAGTTAGCTGGAAGATCCGCCACCAAGACACCAAGGCACCAAGGAATTCAAAGGCATCAGCCACAGGCCATGGAGAGATCCCGGTACTCTCGCAGTTCCTCTGCCCGTCAGACCCCGGAGGACTGAGATATCTTGGTGTCTTGGTACCTTGGTGGTTCAATCAATCGGTAGCCTGCTGCAATGGCCACACATCCCTCGGGCTTCGACCCGCAGGGGCTCGACGCCCCCCTCGCTCCCCTGGACGACCTGCCCCGCAGCCTGTGGCTGCAGGGCCTGGTAAACAGCGTCGGCATCCTGGCGCCGCGGCTGCGCGGCATCCAGGACCTGCGTCGCGGGCTTGCGGCGGGCGCGCTTCCGCCCGCACCGGAATGGCCCTCGAGGCACGCGGCGCGGCCGTTCCTCGACAAGATCGCGGAGCTGGACCTGCCGCGCTACTGCCGTGAGCGGCAGGAGGTCGCCGACCAGGTGGTGCAGTCCCTGCTCTGGCACAGCGACCGCATCATCGACCGGCTGGACGACCTCTCCGCGCCAGAGGCCGCGCGCCAGGCGGCGGATGCCTTCGGCGAGGAGTGGAAGCGCACCCAGGGGGAGATCGACGAGCTGGCCTGGGTGTTCGGCGACCTGGGGGACCTGCTGAAGGCGGAGCAATTCGCCCTGGTGCGCGGGCTGCTGCGCATCGAGGGCTGGCAGGAGCTGCTGCGCATCCGCAAGCTGCTGGAGGCGATGCCGGAGCTGCAGGCCCTGATTCGCGCTCTGGGCCGGGCGCGCCAGACCGCGGAGCCCGACCTGGAGCAGCGCCCCGAGGTGGAGGTGCTGGAAAAGATCCGGGGCATCCATCCCCGGCCCCGCGAGACGCGCATCCCCGAGGTGCCCGCCGAGACCCGCGGCGTGCAGCGCAGCGGGCGCATCGCCCGCATGCTGGCGAGCGAGGCGGCGCTGCTGATCCATCCCCGGCTGCGCCTGGTGTGGTTCGCGCGCCATGCCGAGCGCGCGCTGCTCACCTACGAGGACGACAACCGGGTGCGGGATTTCGTGATGGCGGAGGCGCCGGAGTGGCGGCGCAGCGCCACGCCGCAGCCGCAGCGCAAGCTGGAGATGGGGCCCATGATCCTGTGCGTGGACACCTCCTCCTCCATGATCGGGCCGGCGGAGCAGGTGGCGAAGGCCACGGTGCTGGAGGCCATGCGCACCGCCGCCGCCCAGAAGCGGCGCTGCTACGTCTACGCCTTCAGCGGGCCGGGGGAGGTGGTGGAGCGGGAGCTGGGACTCGATGCCAAAGGCATCGCGGAAGCAATTTCCTTCCTGGGCCAGGCCTTCCACGGCGGCACCGACATCGACGAACCCCTCTCCCGCGCCCTGGCGCGCATCGAAGGAGAGGAATGGCAGCTCGCCGACCTGGTGGTGGCCTCCGACGGCCAGTTCGGCTGCACCCCGGACATGAGCGCGCGGGTGCATCGGGCGCGGCAGCAGGCGGGCCTGCGGGTGCAGGGAGTGCTGATCGGCGACCGCGACACCGTGGGCATGCTGGATGTATGCAACGCCATCTTCCGGGTGAAGGACTGGCGCAGGCTGGGGGAAGACGACGGGACCCGAAGCGACGGCGGGGCCCTGTCCCGGCGCTACTTTCCCGGGATCTTCTCCGGGCCCGGTGACCGCGCCCGGGTCAGCGGCGGCGTGATAGCGCCGAAGAAGGACTGATCAGCGGCGCTTCAGCATCAGCCAGAGGCTGACCAGAAGAAAGAAGGCAAACCAGAGCGCCGCCCACTCGGGGATGGTGACCGAAAGGAACTTCCATTTCACGTCGGCGCAGTCACCGTTGGCCTCGAACATCCCCGGCCACCAGCGCGCCAGGGGCAGGGCGTTGAGGAAGCGCTCCTCGGGACTGATGCCGCAGTCCAGGGACTGGGGGAAGTGCAGCAGCCACACATGGCGCACGGCCACCACGAGTCCCGCCAGGGAGAACAGCCCGGTGAGCGCGCCCCAGAACCGGATCGCCCAGCGGCTTGTGGGTCCCAAC
>DASTHR010000258.1:0-6247 GCA_035718105.1 Burkholderiales bacterium | reverse complement strand
CCCCATCCTCAACGGCGCGCTGCGCGTCGAGGCCGTGGGCTTCCAGCCGTTCCAGGGCCACTGGATCGGAATCCTCGTCACTCCCTGGTTCCTGAACGCGCTGGTGCTGCCGGGTACCGGCGCGGCGTGGCCCGCCCGCGGCATCGGCGACGCCCATGTGTGGGCGCTGCCCATCGGAGCCTGCGAGTTCATCGCCGGCCACGAGGAGGAGATCGGCGAATACCACCTGTGCTCGCTGATGTCGCCGGTGCTGCAACTGGCGGACCAGGGGGCGGCGCGCATCGCCGCCCGGGCCGCGCTGGACGCGCTGCTGGCACCGCCGGCGCCGAAGGAAGGGCCCGCCGGGCCGCTGAAGAAGCTGGAAGAGAACGTCGGGAAACCCATGTCCAAGCGCGAGTTCCTCTCGGGGCGGGTGTTCCGCGACTGAGCGTGGCGGGAATTGAAGGCGCGCTGCGCCTGCGGGTGCGCTGGGACGGGCGCCGCGTGAACGCGGTGGAGATCGCCTCGACCCGGGCCGTGGGGGCGAGCCGGGTGCTGGAAGGGAAGACGCCGCGGGAAGCGGCGGCCCTGGTGCCCATGCTGTTCAGCCTCTGCGGCCGGGCCCAGGGGGTGGCGGCAATGCGCGCCTGGGAAGCCGCCCTGGGCATCGCGCCGGATGAACGTGCCGCCCGGGCCCGGGACTGGGCAGTGGCGGCGGAAGCGGTGCAGGAGAACCTGTGGCGCCTGCTGCTCGACTGGCCGGTGGGCCTGGGCGAGGCGCCGGCAACGGAAGAATTCGCTGTATGGCGCCGCCGCCTGTCGGCGCTCACCGCCGCGCTGATGCAGGCGCAGGGCTGGCGCGAGCCCGGCCACGCGGTGGCCGCCCCGGAGCGGGAACTGGCGGCGGCCGGCGCGGAATTGTCCCGGTGGCTGGCTTCCGCGCTGCTGGGGACGGATGTGCCGGGCTGGCTTGCCGAGCGCGCGCTGGATGACTGGTGGAACCGGGGCGAAACCCCGGCGGCGCGCGTGACAAGGCGGCTGTTTAAGGGCGAAGGACTGGCGGGCGGCAGCGCGGTGAGGTTGCTGCAAGCTTCGCCAAAGGCCATGGAACGCATGCTTGAGCGGACACTGCGGGAAGCGGAATATGCCGCGCGTCCCGACTGGGAAGGCGAGGCGCGGGAAACCGGGGCGCTGGCGAGAATGGCAGGGCATCCCGCCGTGGCGCGGGCACTGGAAAGCCACGGCAACTGCGTGGCGGTGCGGGTGCTGGCGCGGCTGGTGGAGACCGCCGCACTGGCCTTGCGGCTTGCGGGGAGAGCGGGCGCGGCGCTGGCCGACGGCAGCGCCATGGCAGGGGGAGCCGGCGCGGCGTGGGTCGAAACCTCCCGCGGGCTGCTGGCCCATGTGGTCGCCATCGAGGACGGGCGCATCACGCGCTACCGCATCCTGGCGCCAACGGAATGGAATTTTCACCCCGACGGCGCCTTTGCACTGGGGCTTGCGGGGACGGAGGCGGACTCGGAGTCGGGGCTGAGGCGGGCGCTGCACCTTCAGGCGCTGGCCCTGGATCCCTGCGTGGCATACGAGGCGGTGGTGGATCATGCATGAGATGTCGCTGGCGGAAGGCGTGGTGCAGATCGTCGAGGACTATGCCCGGCGCGAAAACTTCCGCCGCGTGAAGACGGTGTGGCTGGAAATCGGCCGCCTCTCCGGCGTGGAGACGGAGGCCATGCGCTTCTGTTTCGAGGCCGCCACCCGCGACACCGTGGCGGAAGGGGCGAAGCTGGAAATGCTGGAAACGCCGGGCAGCGCCTGGTGCCTGCAGTGCAGCGAGCCGGTGGCGGTGCAGGCGCGCCATGACGCCTGCCCGCGCTGCGGCGGCTACCAGTTGCAGGTGACCGGCGGCACCGAGATGCGGGTGAAGGAGCTGGAAGTCGAATAGGTCCGGCCGGACATCCGCCCGGACACGCCATGTCCGCATGAATGCGGACCCACGAAGGAGCGATCATGTGCACAACCTGTGGATGCGGAAGCGGTGAACTGAAGATCGAAGGCCAGGCCCACGAGCATGGGCATGAGCACGTGCATCGCCATCCGGACGGCACCACACACAGCCATCCCCATGCCCACGACGGGGAACACGGGCATGAACACGGCGAGCACGCCCACGAGCACCACCATGCGGACGGGACCCATCACAGCCACGCGCACCACCACGAAGGGGAGCACGCGCACGAGCACGGCCACCCCCACGGCCACGACACGGTGCACTATGGCCTGGGGCCGGCGGGGACCCACGCACCCGGCCTGTCCCAGGAGCGCATGCTGCGCATCGAACAGGACATCCTGTCCAAGAACAGCGAGCACGCGGGCCAGAACCGGCGCTTCTTCGCCGACCACGGCGTGTTCGCGCTGAACCTCGTGTCCAGCCCGGGCTCGGGCAAGACCACCCTGCTCTGCCGCACCATCGAGGGCCTGAAGGGCAGGCTCAAGGTGGCGGTGATCGAGGGCGACCAGCAGACCAGTCGCGACGCCGACCGCATCCGCGCCACCGGGGCGCGAGCGGTGCAGATCAACACCGGGAAGGGCTGCCACCTTGACGCCCACATGGTCGGGCACGCCGCGGAGCGCCTCGACGTCGAGGACGACAGCGTGCTGATGATCGAGAACGTGGGCAACCTGGTGTGCCCCTCCTCCTTCGACCTGGGCGAGGCCCACAAGGTGGTGATCCTGGCGGTGACCGAGGGCGAGGACAAGCCGCTCAAGTACCCCGACATGTTCGCCGCCGCCGACATCATGCTGCTCAACAAGACCGACCTGCTGCCCTACACCGCCTTCAACGTGCCGCTGTGCATCGAGTACGCGCGCCGGGTGAACGCCAACATCCGGGTGATCCTCACCTCCTCGGTGAACGGCGAGGGCATGGCGGAGTGGCTGGGCTGGATCGCCGAGGGCGCTGCAGCGGCCCGCAACCGCCGCAACCAGAGCGTGGAGGCGCTGCGCCGGCGCATCGCCGAACTCGAGGCCCGGCTGGCAGACCGCTGACACGGCCAATCGCCCCATGCACGCGCTCCACGACGCCTACACCGAGGAAACCCGCGGCCGCATCCGCGTGCGCGGCCAGGTGCAGGGCGTCGGCTTCCGTCCCTTCGTGTACCGCCTCGCCAGCGAGCTCAACCTCTCGGGCTGGGTGCGCAACGACGGCGAAGGCGTGGAAATGGAGGTCCAGGGATCGGGCGCCGAAGTGGTGCAGTTGCTCAAGCGCCTCCAGAGCGACGCGCCGCGGCTGGCGCGGGTGGACCGGGTGGAGTTCCAGCCGCAGCCGCTGCAGCAGGGCGAAACCGGTTTCGTGATCGAGGCCAGCGGCGGCGGGCGCGCCGCCACCACCATCACGCCCGACAGCGCGATCTGCCCCGACTGCATGGCGGAACTGTTCGACCCGCGCGGGCGCCGCTACCGCCACCCCTTCATCAACTGCACCAACTGCGGCCCGCGCTACACACTCACCCGCGGCCTCCCCTACGACCGGCCCGGCACCAGCATGGCGCGTTTCTCCATGTGCCCGTCCTGCCGGGAGGAATACGAGGCGCCGGCCAACCGCCGCTTCCACGCCCAGCCCAACTGCTGCCCCGCCTGCGGGCCGAAGCTATCGCTGGTGGAAGCCGCGGGCCGGCCAGTGGCCGGCGACGCCGTCGCGGAGACCCTGGCGCGGCTGCGCGCCGGCGAGATTCTGGCCATCAAGGGCCTGGGCGGCTTCCACCTCGCCTGCGATGCCCGGAACGCCGCCGCGGTGGCGCGCTTGCGGGAGCGCAAGCAGCGGGAAGAGAAGCCGTTCGCGATCATGGTGGCGGCGGCCGGCGCGGCATTGCGGTGGGCCGAATTCGACCTCGCCGGACGCGCCGCCCTGGAATCCCCGGAGCGGCCGATCGTCCTCGCCCGCAAGCGCCCCGGCGCCGACGAGGGGCTGCCCGGCATCGCCCCCGGGCTGGCCTGGCTGGGGATCATGCTGCCCTACACCCCGATCCAGTACCTGCTGTTCCACGAGGCGGCCGGGCGTCCGGAGGGAACCGGCTGGCTCGACCAACCCCCGGAGCTCGCGCTGGTCATGACCAGCGCCAATCCCGGGGGGGAGCCCCTGGTCATCGGCAACGAGGAAGCCCTGCTGCGCCTCGCCGGCATTGCCGACGCCTGGCTGCTCCACGACCGCGACATTCTCGTGCGCTGCGACGACTCGGTAGTTCGGATCGCGGGTCGCGGATCGCGCACCCCGGCTCCCGGCGATGGGGACGTTGCGACAAGAGCGATCCGCACGGCGCAATCCGCGCAGTTTATCCGCCGCGCCCGCGGCTGGACGCCCCGCGCCATCAAGCTGTGCAGGCCGGGCCCGGCGGTGCTGGCGCTGGGCGGCTGGTTCAAGAACACCATCTGCCTGACCCGCGGCGACGAGGCCTTCGTGTCCCAGCACATCGGGGACCTGGACAACGCTCCCGCCTGCCGGGCGCTGGCGGAAACCGCGATGCACCTGATGGAGGTGCTGGAGATCGAGCCCGCCGTCGTGGCCCACGACCTGCATCCGGATTTCTACAGCACCCGCTTCGCGGTGGACTTCGCGCGGGAGCGCAACCTGCCCGCCATCGGGGTGCAGCATCACCATGCCCATGTCGCGGCGGTATCCGCCGAGCATGGCATCGAGGGGCCGCTGCTGGGCCTGGCCCTGGACGGCGTGGGACTGGGGGCCGACGGTGCCGCCTGGGGCGGGGAACTCCTGCGCGTGGATGGCGCTGATTTCTCCCGTCTCGCCCATCTCAGGCAGCTGCGGCTGCCCGGCGGCGATCGCGCGGCGCGGGAGCCCTGGCGCATGGCCGCATCCGCTCTGCACGCGCTCGGACGCGACCAGGACATCGAGCGCCGGTTCAGCCACCCCGCCGCGGCCACGGTGCGGCAGATGCTGGAGCGCGGCGTCAACGCGCCGCTGACCAGCAGCGCGGGCCGGCTGTTCGACGCCGCCGCCGGGCTCGCCGGGGTGAAGCAGGTGGCGGCCTTCGAGGGTCAGGCGCCCATGCTGCTGGAGGGCCTGGCCGAGGCCCACGGACCGGTGCCGCCCCTGGAGGGCGGCTTCCGCATGGACCAGGACGGTGGCCTGAATTTCCTGCCGCTGCTCGGCGCCCTCACGGAGCCCAGGGCCCCGGCGGAGGCCGCCAGCCTGTTTCACGCCACGGTGGCGGAGGGGCTGGCCCAGTGGGTGCTGGAGCATTCCCGGCGCCAGGGGCTGCAACGCGTCGCCTTCGGCGGCGGCTGCTTCCTGAACCACCTGCTGTCATCGGCGCTGCGGGAGCGGCTGCGGAGCGCGGGGCTGGAGGTGTTCGAGGCAGCCCAGGTCCCGCCCAACGACGGCGGCCTGTCCCTCGGCCAGGCCTGGATCGCGCTGCAGTCCGGCCCCGCCCGACTCTCGACCCTCGATTAACGACTGGAGTCTCACGATGTGTCTAGCGATACCTGCACAGCTCGTCGAAATACGGAACGCCGACACCGGGGTGGTCGACCTCTCCGGCGTGCGCAAGGAGGTGTCCCTCGCCCTGGTGGATGGGGTCGGGGTGGGCGACTACGTCATCGTGCATGTGGGCTACGCCCTGCAGAAGCTGGACCCCGACGAGGCGGAGAAGACCCTGAAGCTGTTCGCGGAACTCGGCGCCGCCGAATCCGCTTCCAACTGACGGCCGGCCGCTCACAACCGATGAAATACATCGAGGAATTCCGCGACGGCGCGCTGGCGCGCAACATCTCGGCCAGCGTCAAGGGCGAGGCGAGGCCGGACCGTGCCTACAACCTGATGGAGTTCTGCGGCGGCCACACCCACGCCATCGCCCGCTTCGGCCTGCCGGACCTGCTGCCCGCGAACGTGCGCATGATCCACGGTCCCGGCTGCCCGGTATGCGTGATGCCCATCGGCCGCGTCGATTGCGCCATCCGCCTGGCCCAGACCCCGGGCGTGGTGCTCTGCACCTACGGCGACACCCTGCGCGTGCCCGCCTCCGGCCAGCTCTCGCTGATGAAGGCCAAGGCCCGGGGCGCCGACGTGCGCATGGTCTATTCCACCGCCGACGCGCTGAAGATCGCCCGGGACAACCCGGGAAAGGAAGTGGTGTTCTTCGCCATCGGCTTCGAGACCACCACCCCGCCCACGGCGGTGGCGATCAAGCAGGCTCAAGCCCTGGGCCTGAAGAACTTCACCGTGTTCTGCAACCATGTCCTCAAGCCCTCGGCCATC
>DASTHR010000257.1:0-2501 GCA_035718105.1 Burkholderiales bacterium | reverse complement strand
GGGATGCCGAACTTCTCGGCCAGGTGCATCAGCCGCAGCGCCTTGCGGTAGCCCTCGGGCCGGGGCATGCCGAAATTGCGGTGGATCTTCTCCTTGGTGTCGCGCCCCTTCTGGTGGCCGATCACCATCACGCTGCGGCCGTCGAAGCGCGCCAGGCCGCCGACGATGGCCGGATCGTCCGCGAAGGCGCGGTCGCCGTGCAATTCCTCGAAGTCGGTGAACAGACCCTGGATGTAGTCCAGGGTGTAGGGACGCTGGGGATGCCGCGCCACCTGGGAGATCTGCCACGAGGAAAGCTTGGAGTAGATGTCCTTGGTGAGGGTCTGGCTTTTCTTCTGCAGCCGGCCGATCTCCTCGGAGATGTCCACGGCCGAGTCGTCCTGCACGAAGCGCAGTTCCTCGATCTTGCCTTCCAGCTCGGCGATGGGCTGCTCGAAATCCAGGAACGTGGTCTTCATGAAGGGGCGGGGCTCCGGTTGCGAGGCCGGTATTCTACCTCATCAGTACCAGGCGCCGCGGGGGTCGCTGGCGGCAACCGCCCTCCCCGTGAGCCCGTCCACGTACACCGCCTGCATGTTGCCCCAGGCCCGCCGCGCGGGCCGCACCTTGTGCCCCTTGCCCTCCAGCGCCTGGATCCACTGCGGGTCGAAGCCCTCGGGCTCCACTTCCACCACGTCGGGCAGGTACTGGTGGTGGTAGCGGGGCGCGCTCACGCTGCGCCGCGGATCGGGGCCGGGGCCATGAAGGTGGTCCAGCACCGCCAGCAGCACCATGCTGATGATGCGCGAGCCGCCCGGCGTCCCCAGCACCAGCACGCCCCGGGGGTCCTCCACGAATGCGGGCGTCATGCTGGAAAGCGGGCGCTTGCCGGGGGCGATGGCGTTGGCCTCGCTGCCCACCAGCCCGTAGGCGTTGGGCACGCCGGGCGCGATGGCGAAATCGTCCATCTCGTTGTTGAGCAGCACCCCGGTGTCACTCGCCAGGAATCCCGAGCCGAAGGGCGTGTTGACGGAAAGCGTCGCCGCCACGCGGTTGCCCTGCGCGTCGACCACGGAGAAATGGGTGGTGCTGGGCCCGCCGGGCACGGCATCGCAGCCCGGGAGCGCCGCGCTGGGCGTGGCGCGCTCCGGGTCCATGCCCGCAGCCTGCCCCGCGGCATGGCGCAGGCTGGTGAGGCGCGACACCGGCACGTGCACGAAGTCCGGGTCGCCCAGCAGGCAGGCCCGGTCGCGGTAAGCCCGGCGCAGGGACTCTACGACCCGGTGCGGGTCGGCGGCCGCCTCCCCCGGCCGCAGCCGGAGCATGTTCAGCGCCTGCGCCAGCACCACGCCGCCGGAGGACGGCAACGCCGCGGCCGTGATGCGCGCGCCGCCGTAGTACACCCGCACCGGCTCCCGCTGCTTCGAGCGGTATGCAGCCAGGTCGCTCAGCCGCCAGATGCCGCCGCCGGCCCGCACCGCGCGCACCATCTCCGCCGCCACCGGGCCGCGATAGAACCCGGCGGCCCCCTGCCTTGCGAGGCGCTCCAGGGTGATCGCGAGCTGCGGCTGCTTCAGCACGAAGCCGGGCTGCGGCGGCCTGCCCGCGTCGAGGAACACCGCCGCCGCCCGGGGATCGAGCCGGTCACCGAAGTCCTCCGCCATGCGGGCGTAGCGGGCATCCACCGCAAAGCCCTCGCGGGCGTGGCGGATCGCCGGCGCCAGCGTCACCGCCAGGGGCAGGCGGCCGTGGCGGGCAAGCTGCGCCAGCGCGGCGGGCGCGCCGGGAATGGCGGCGGCAAGCGGGCCCCTGAGGGAAGCCCCGGGGACCGGCTTGCCGGAAGCGTCCAGATACATGTCCCGGGTCGCCTGCCCCGGCGCCGCCTCGCGCCCGTCGATCATGGTTTCGAAGCCGTCGGCGGCACGGTGGATCAGCCAGAAGCCGCCGCCCCCGATTCCCGAGGCATAGGGCTCCACCACCGCCAGCGCGGCGCTCACCGCCACCGCGGCGTCGAAGGCGTTGCCGCCCCGCGCCAGCATCTCCTCCCCGGCGGCGGTGGCGAGGGGATGAGCGCTGGCGACGGCCGCCTCCCCCGCCGCCAGCGGCGCGGGCGACAGCAGGACGAGCAGCACCCCCAGGCGCCGCAAGAGCGCGAGGCCGGCCCCTACGGGGCGCCTCGCGACGGAGCGGACAGCATCCGCCAAGTCTGCGTCCCCGGTGTCCCCGGCATCGAAAGCGGTGGCCGTCGCGGTCATCGGCCCATGGTACGACGAAGCAGCGGGCGAAGCTCCTCCAGCGTCCGCGTGTTGAGGACCTGGCGCTTCTCCAGCCAGCCGCGGCGCGCTTGCGCGATGCCGAAACGCAGATTGGCGAAATCCAGGGTGCTGTGGGCGTCGCTCGCCACCGACACCAGCACCCCCTCGTCCCGGGCCATGCGACACAGGCGCTCCGTGAGGTCGAGGCGCTCGGGCTGGGCGTTAAGTTCCAGGAAGCAGCCCCGCTCCCGGGCCTTCCGCACCACC
>DASTHR010000256.1:0-4362 GCA_035718105.1 Burkholderiales bacterium | reverse complement strand
CTTGCCGATGTTGATGCCCAGGACGCCGTGCCAGCGGGCGCGCTTCACGTTCTCCACCAGGGCGTCCACGCCGTCGTTGTTGAAGCCCATGCGGTTGATGATCGCCTCGGCCCCGGGCAGGCGGAACAGGCGCGGGCGCGGGTTGCCGGGCTGAGGGCGGGGCGTGACGGTGCCCACCTCGATGAAGCCGAAACCCAGGGCGCCCAGGGCGTCAATGTGGGCGCCGTTCTTGTCCATGCCGGCGGCCATTCCCACGGGATTGCGGAAATCGAGCCCCATGACCTTGCGCGGTGCGTCGGGCACCCGCTGTCCCACCAGCCTGACGGCGTTTCCCGCCTCCAGGGCGGCGAAGGTCAGGTGGTGGGCGGCTTCGGGATCGAGGGTGAAGAGGAACGGGCGCAGGAGTCGGTACATGCGCCCATTTTACCCGAGGGCTACCTGCCGTTCTTCCTGTCCAGGGGCTGCCAGCGTCCTCCGCGCAGACCTTCCAGGGACGCGTAGTTCGCCTTGTAGGCCATTTTCGGGCTCTCCTTGATCCAGTAGCCGAGGTAGAGGTAGGGCAGCCCGCGGCGGCGGCACTCCTCGATCTGCCACAGGATGCCGAAGGTGCCGTAGCTCGCCCGCGGAACGTCGGGATCGAAGAAGGTGTAGACCGAGGAGAGCCCGTCGGGGAGTTCGTCCACGATGGCGACGATGCGCAGCACGCCGCCCTCGCGGAATTCCACCAGCTTCGTGCTGACGTTGCTCTGGAGCAGGAAGTGGCGGTACTGCTCGCGGCTGTCCTGGTCCATGCCCCCGCCCGAGTGGCGCTGCGCCTGGTAGCGCAGGTACAGGCCGTAATGCTCCGGGTTGTACTGCAGGTCCAGCAGCGCCGGCTCGAGCCCGTGGTGCGCTGCCCAGGCCCGGCGCTGGGCGCGGGTCGGCTCGAAGTCCCGCACCACGATGCGCACGGGAACGCAGGCCTGGCAGTGGTCGCAGTAGGGGCGATAGGTGAAGGCGCCGCTGCGGCGGAAACCGGCGCGCACCAGTTCTCCGTAGACCTGGGTATTGATCAGGTGGCTCGGGGTCGCGACCTGGGAGCGCGCCATGCGCCCCGACAGATAGCTGCAGGGGTAGGGCGCGGTCGCGTAGAACTGCAGGACCGACAGCGGGAAGTCATTCAGCAGCGCCATGCTCGATCCGCCAGTGACCCGGGATAGCGGGGTAGTGTACCAACTCTTTGAGCCGATTGGTAAAGTCTTGCCGTGGAATCTCCCGGGCGCCAAACGAGGCGAGCAGGGGGGTGTTCATCTGGCAATCAATGATGCCGAAGCCGTCGTGCTCCAGCCGTCGTACCAGATGCACCAGCGCGATCTTGGAGGCGTTGCTGGCCCGGGAAAACATGGACTCGCCGAAGAAGGCGCGGCCCACGGCCATGCCGTAGAGGCCGCCGACGAGCTCGCCCCCGATCCAGGTCTCCACGCTGTGGGCATGCCCCAGCTCATGCATGCGGGCGTAGGCATCCATCATCGCCCCGGTGATCCAGGTGCCGCGCTGGCCGCGGCGCGGCGCGGCGCAGGCCGCCATGACTTCGCGGAATGCGGTGTCGGCGCGAACCTGGTAGTCCCGGTTGCGCAGCACCTTCGCCAGCGAGCGCGACACTTTCAGCTCCGCGGGAATGAGCACCATGCGCGGGTCGGGGCTCCACCACAGGATGGGCTCGCCTTCGCTGAACCAGGGAAAGATGCCGCGCCGGTAGGCCTCCAGCAGACGGGCGGGGGAGAGGTCGCCGCCGGCCGCGAGCAGCCCGTTGGGCTCCACGAGCGCGCGTTCGAGGGGGGGGAAGGGGTCGCGGGGGCCGAGCCAGGGAATCACGTACGGGGGAGCTGGAAGCGGTGAGCGGTGAGCGGAAAAGTCTGGTGCGGAGCGCCGCAAGGATCCCGCCGCTCACTGCTCACCCCTGAAGGCCTTAACAGTGCACCTGCTGCTTGCAGAACCGGGTGAGTTCGCTCACTGGGGTGGTTCCGCTCACGGCTGCCTTCGCCTTCGAGGAGCCGTAGTCGATGGCGAGCTTGAAGTCGTACTTCTCGAAGAAGCGGTTGAACAGCTCGCCGCCCAGGGTGCCCACGGCCCGCAATTCGCCGCCCTTCGCATCGTGCTCCAGCAGGATGGCGCACAGGGGCTGCTCGGCGGGGCCGCCCATCACCCGCGCGCCCTGGGCCGGGTCGTATTCGCTGTGTTCGGCGCAGCAGTGGATCATGTTCGCCCTGGCCGTGGGCGATGCGTTGCCCGCGTCGCGGTAGCTGATGAAGCTGATCTGCCGCGTGGGGTAGGCCAGCTGGTGGGCGCAGATGGCCGAGTAGGCGACGATGGAGCGCCCGGGCCCCACGCCTCCGGGCCAGGTGTAGCCGCGGCCGTCGGCGGTCCTGAGGGCCACGCCGGCGGCGGTGGGACGGCCGAGGTTGAGCAGGAAGCAGGGCGTCCCGCCGAAGGGGTAGTGGAATATGTAGTTCCTTCCGGACTTCAGGTCGGCGGCCTTCAGCGGCTTGCCCAGTTCGTCGGTGAGCAGCGCCGGCTCGTAGCGGCGCGGCTCCGCGTTCTGCGCGGCCAGCGTCGCGGCGGGGCTGGCGGCGAGCGCCGCGCCGGCGGCGCAGGCCCTGACGAATTCGCGGCGATCCATGGGCGCTCCTGTCGGGGGCTTCGGGGGCGTGGCCAGTCTACCCGAAACCCCCCGAGTGGTGACCGCGCGCTGGCAGGGGTTATCGGGTCAGGGCGTCCACGTCCCGGGCCATGGCCAGCAGCGCCGGCGCCACCTCCACCGGGTAGGGGGCGGAGTCCTCCAGGATGCGCAGTCCCTCCGGCAGTGCAGCCATCTGGGCCAACGCCCGGGCGCGGATGTCGGGAAGCGCGGGCGAGGGTGCAAGGCGCCGCCCGCCCGCCATCACCTGCGCGATCAGCGGCTCGCCCGCCTGGCGGTCGCCCTCCACGGTGAGCAGGTCGCCGGCAAAGCGCCCGTCGGCGCCGGCGCGGCGGAAGACCTGTTTGCGTCCGGGCCAGGTGGCCTTGCCCTCGGAGCGCTTGCGCCGCGGCCGCCCGGCGTACTCCATCAGCTTGTACACGCTGTCCAGGGAGGATGCGTCGGCGGAGGTGACCAGGCTGGTGCCCACGCCGAATCCGTCTATGGGCGCCCCGGCGTCGAGCAGCGCCTTCAGCCGGTACTCGTCGAGATTGCCGCTGGCGAAAACCACCGCCTTGCCCAGACCGCCCTCGTCGAGGATGCGGCGCACCCGGCGCGCGTGCTCCGCGAGGTCGCCGCTGTCGATGCGCACGCCGCGCACGGCGATGCCCGCGGCGGCGAGGCGCGGCGCGAGGTCCACCACCTTGCGCGCGGCGGCTTCGGTGTCGTAGGTGTCGATGAGCAGGATCACGTTGTTCGGGAAGGCGCGGGCGAAGTCCTCGAAGGCGCGGGCCTCGTCATCATGGGCCTGGATGAAGGAGTGGGCCATGGTGCCGTACACCGGGATGCCGAACTGCGCCCCCGCCAGCACCGTGGCGCTGCCGGCGAAGCCGCCGATGTAGGCGGCGCGCGCGGCCAGCAGGCCGGCCTCGGCGCCATGGGCGCGGCGCAGGCCAAAATCCACCAGCAGCTTGTCCGGCGCCGCCAGCACCGAGCGCGCTGCCTTGGATGCCACCAGGGTCTGGAAGTGCAGCAGGTTGATGAGCCGCGACTCCACCAGCTGCGCCTGGGGCAGCGGCGCTGTCAACCGCAGGATGGGCTCGTTGGGGAAAAACACCGTGCCCTCCGGCATGGCGTGAACATCGCCGCTGAAGCGCAGCGCCGCGAGATAGTCCGCGAGGCCGGGCTTGAACAGGCCGCAGCCGCGCAACCAGGCCAGCTCCTCATCGCCGAAGCGCAGGTTCTCCAGGAACTCCAGCGCCTGGTCCAGCCCCGCCGCCACCAGGAAGTTGCGCCCCTTGGGCAGCTTGCGCACGAAGAACTCGAACACCGCCGGCTGCTCCATGCCCTGCTCGATGTAGCCCTGGAGCATGGTGAGCTGGTAGAGGTCGGTGAGCAGGGGGCTGCTCATCGGGTTCATGCTCATGCCAGCTCCCGCAGGGTGAGGAGTTGCGCGCCCAGGCCGGACATTTCCGCCAGCGCCCTGTCACCGTCTCCGGGATTGACGTTCACGGCGCGGATGGCATCGGCGAGCAGCCGCACCTGGAAGCCCCGGGCGAGGCCATCGCGCACGGTGTTCAGGACGCAGTAGTCGGTTGCGAGCCCCCCCACCAGCAGCCGGCTCGCGCCCCGCGCCCGGAGCAGGGTATCCAGCTCCGTGCCCTCGAACCCGGAATAGGCGTCCCGGTCCGGCGCCTGCGCCTTGG
>DASTHR010000255.1:0-5342 GCA_035718105.1 Burkholderiales bacterium | reverse complement strand
GCTCGCGGCGCCGCGTCGGGACGCGCACGCGCACCCCCCGCGCGGTCAGCAGATGGACGATGTGGCGGCCCACGAATCCGCTGCCGCCGATGACGCAGACGTTATTGAACTCCATGGCGCCCCGGATGACGATGCATTGGTTGAGGAGGCGCTATTCTACCCCAGCGCCGCAAAAGCTCCGCAAACCCCGCCGGGCGCGCGGGGGCTTACTGCTCGGGCTCGAGCAGCGGCTCCGCCCCCGGCGGCGGCGCGACCATCCCCAGGCGCTGCTTGAGGGAGCGCCACGGGTGGCCGAAAGCGGCCGAGTAGTAGGTGGCGTTGCTCATCACCTTCTTGACGTAGTCCCGGGTCTCGGTGAAGGGGATGGTCTCGGCGTAAATCGCGCCCTCCAGGGGCCGGCCGTCGCGCCAGGCCCGGGCCCTGCCGGGGCCCGCGTTGTAAGCCGCGGCCGCCATCACGGGCTGGCCGTCGAACAGGTCCAGAACATAGCGCAGGTACCAGGTGCCCAGCGCGAGGTTGGTGTCCACCTGCGCCACCCGCGAAGGATGGAAGTCCTTCATCCCCGCCTTGCGGGCGACCCAGCGCGCAGTCGCCGGCATCAGCTGCATCAGTCCCTGGGCGCCGGCGCTGGATCTGGCGTCGGATATGAAGCGGCTTTCCTGCCGGATCAAACCGTACACATAGGCTTCGTCCAGGTTCAGGGGCGCGGTGTGGACGCGCATCTCCTCCCGGTAGGGGGCCAGATAGCGCAGATCGAAGTCGTGCACCTGCACGGTGCGGTCCGCGGTGTTGATCGCGCGATCGTAGAGCTGGTTGCGGCGCGCCACTTCCGCCGCGGCCAGCAGGCGCTGGTCGTCGTAGCGGCGGATCTCCCAGGACCACTCCCGTGTGCCTTCGGTGCGCAGGCCAAGGCGATAGAAGGCCAGGGCGCGCTGTATCCCGGGCTCGCGCTCCACCTCCCGCACCTCGGCCGCGCCGGCCTTGTATTCCGCGGGCGGCAGCGTGAACACCGAGCCGAACTCCTCCAGCGCGAGCTGCCCGTAAAAGTTGTGTTCCACGGACAGCAGCGCCAGCAGGGCGTTGGCCTCCGGCGCGTGCCCCAGCGACTTGAGGGCTCGGGCCTTCCAGTAACGCCAGACCGGCTCGCCGGCCGCGGATTCGGACATGGCCTCTATCGTGGTCAGCAGCTCGCCCCAGTCCTGGGAGCGCAGCGTGGCGCGCGCGCGCCAGGCAAGCTCCACGTCATCGAGATGGGCGTTTCCCGCCTCCTTGAACCAGGCCAGCGCCTGGGGATCCTGGCGTCGCGCGGCCTGGTAGGCAATCTGGCCCAGGGCGTAGGCGCGCTCGCCTCCGGACAGGTCATCACGCAGACGTGAATACTGGAAATAGGCCTGGCCGGGCGAGCTCTTGGCAAGCTTGACGAGAGCGAACAGAACCATCTCCCGCCCGGCCCTGGTGCCGAGCTCCAGGGGCTTGCGCTCCAGGAATTTCTGCGGGTTGTCATTGGCCGCGGCAAGGGGCTTCTCCGGCAGGCCCTGATTCGGCGGCAGGTACTGGGCGGCCCGGCGCGCCACGCTCACGTTGCCCGCCTCCAGCGCGAGGCGGATCCGCGCCCACACGTCGTCCGCGCTCACCAGGCCCTCCACCACCAGGGCATCGGCCAACGGCGCGCAGGATTCCGGGAGGTCGCGGCCGGTGAACCAGCTCGCCCGCGCCTCGCGCAGCGCCTCCGCGTCCCCGGCGCGCAGGCGCGCCCGGAGGGCATAGCAGTTGAGATCGCCGTCGCCCTGGATGGCCTTCGGGTACTCGGCGGCGAACAGTTCCCACTGCTCGCGCTTGCCCAGCAGCTTGAGCCACTCCACCCGCAGGTTGTCGGCGATGAGGCTTCCGGGGTGACGGTCCAGAAAGCGCCGCACCTCCGCCGGCTCGGCGTCCTCGAGCCGCAGCCTCAACCGGTAATAGGTGACATAAGGCTCCAGCGGGTACCCCTTGAGACGCGCAGCGTGCTTTTCCAGGCGCGCGGCGTTTCCCAGCCGGAACGCATCGCGCGCCGCCAGGAAATCCTCATCGGCGGACGGGGCGACAGGCGGGGCGGCCATCGCCGGCCCGGCCATCAGCCACCCCGCAAGCAGACATGCAGCGAATCCGCGGCCGCGATTCATTTTCCGTGAACAAGTCCTTCTGAAGATTGACATGGCCTCGCCCGGCCCCCTCCACGCACGGGAGTTTGGCAGCTGCGGCGGCGGTTGGTTCGGCAACTCAGCCAACGTTGAAGGGGCGGGGATGGCCCTCAAAGATTCGGTCCATGATGCGGGTTTCCCGCGCGGCGATGGTTTCCAGGAACTCCCCGGCGCCCCCCATATGGTGAAAGGCATTGAAACCGCGCTCGAGAAAGTCGTGCAGCTCGCCGAATCCCGCCACCTGCGCCGGCTTGCGGGCGATCCTGAGAATCTGCTGAATCATGGGCTTGCGCACCACCGCGTCCAGGTCCACGCCGACCTGCCGGAGCAGTTCCACCTGCCGCTGCCGCTGGCGCAGGTTGGCGCAACGCCGGAAGCCCTCCGCGTACTGGGACTCGGTGATGCGGTCCCGGATGCCCATCTCGCCGCCCAACACCTCGCACAGTGCCCGGTCCAGCTCGGCCGAGAGCACGTGCAGTTCCACCGCGAGGGCGATGGTGTGCAGGGCCGCGTCCGGCAGCATCTTCACCATGGAGGGGTACATGCGCTCGACATTCTCGTCGCGCCGGCTGAAGTCCTTCTCGCCGTACAGGTCGCTGAGAAAGAACTCCGCCGCCGGGCGGTAGCGATCGCTCGCCAGCAGGTCCGCGTAGGTTCGCGCCAGGCGCTGCGCCTGCCAGCGCCGCAATACCTGGAGTGATCGGCCCAGCGGGTGATCCCCGGCGTGGGCCGCGCGCCAGGCGCGGTTGCGCTCGATCTGCGCCTTGAGCAGCCCGGCGCCGCCCTGTGGCCCGCTTTCGGTGGTCTTCTGTCCCGGCATGTACTTGTTCGTCAACGGCGCGGCAGATTGTAGCGGAAAGGCCGGCGCTCTGCCTTGACACGCCGCGCTGCCTACCCTACGGTTACGGCCTTTACTAGAGAGGATCAATCTCCATGAATGATCCCGCCCTCCGAGCTCGCAGCCTGCAGAACCTGTTCGAATCCCAGCGCCGCGCCTTCGCCGCCCATCCCTGCCCGGGCGATCACCAGCGCCGCGCCCACCTGCTGGCGCTGGAGCGGGCGCTCAGGGCCGGCGCCGGGGAATTGGCTCAGGCGATCCACGAGGATTTCGGCTGCCGCTCCACGGCTGAGACGCAACTCCTGGAAGTATTCCCCAGCCTGGAGGCCATCCGCCATGCGCGGCGCCACGTGAAGCGCTGGATGCGCCCCGAGGCGCGCCCCGTCTCCCTCTGGTTCCAGCCCGGGCGCGCCCGGGTCGTGTGGCAGCCGCTGGGCGTGGTGGGCATCATCGTCCCCTGGAACTACCCGCTGTTCCTGTCCCTCGCGCCCCTGGCGGCGGCGCTCGCCGCCGGCAACCGGGTGATGATCAAGATGTCGGAGCTGACGCCACGCACCGGGCAAGTCCTGGCGCGGCTAGTGGGGAATGTCTTCCCCGATGACCTGGTGGCGGTGGTGAACGGCGACGCTGCCATGGCCCGAGAGTTCGGCGGCCTGCCCTTCGACCACCTGCTGTTCACCGGCTCCACCGCCGTGGGCCGGGAGGTGATGCGCGCGGCGGCGGCCAACCTCACCCCCGTGACCCTGGAACTGGGCGGCAAGTCTCCGGCGATCGTCGCGCCGGGATTCCCGCTGAGCGAGGCGGCGGACAAGATCATGTACGGCAAGTGCGCCAACGCCGGGCAGACCTGCGTCGCGCCGGATTACGTGCTGGTGCCGGCGGGAACCGAGCACGCCTTCGTGGACGCGGCCCGCGCCGCCGTGGCGCGACTATATCCCACCCTTGCGGCCAACCCCGACTACAGCGCCGTGGTGAACGCGCGCCACTACGCGCGGCTTGCCGGCTACCTGGAGGAGGCGCGGGCCGCCGGCGCGACCGTGCTGGAGATCAACCCGGCGCGGGAAATCCTGGACCCCGCGGCGCGCAAGCTCGCCCCGGCTCTGGTGCTCGGGGCGCCCGAGGATCTGCGCGTAATGCAGGAGGAGATCTTCGGTCCCATCCTGCCGGTTGTGCCTTACCACGACCTGGACGCCGCCCTGCGTTACATCGCGGAGCGCCCGCGGCCCCTGGCCCTGTACTTCTTCGACCGCGACCCGGCCCGCATACGGCGGGTGCTCACGGAAACTCACTCCGGGGGCGTGACCGTGAACGACGTGATCCTGCACGTGGCCCAGGAGAGCCTGCCCTTCGGGGGCGTGGGCCCGAGCGGCATGGGCCACTACCACGGGCGCCACGGCTTCGAGACCTTCTCCAAGCAAAAGGGCGTGTTCCTGCAGTCCCGCCTCTCCGGAGCCGATCTGCTCAAGCCGCCCTACGGCAAGCGCTTTGCGGCCATGATCCGCCTGCTGCTGCGCTGATGCGCTTCGATTACGTCGTCGTCGGCGCCGGCTCCGCCGGTTGCGCCCTGGCGTCCCGCCTCTCCGAGGACCCCGCGGCCAGCGTCTGCCTCCTGGAGGCGGGACCCCGGGACCGCCATCCCCTGATCCACGTGCCCTTCGGCATCCTGTGGATGATGCACAGCCGGACCCTCAACTGGCGCTACTACACCGCGCCCCAGGAGCACCTCAACGGCCGGCGCCTGTTCTGGCCCCGGGGCAAGACCCTGGGCGGCTCGAGTTCCTCCAACGCCATGTGTTATACGAGGGGGCACCGCGCCGATTACGACGCCTGGCGCGACCTGGGCAATCCGGGCTGGGCCTACGCGGACGTGCTCCCCTACTTCAGGCGCGCCGAGAACCGGGAGCGCGGCGCCAGCGAGTTCCACGGCGCCGGCGGGCCCCTCAACGTGGCGCCGCTGCGCTCCCCGAATCCCCTGTCGCTGGCCTTCGTCGAAGCCGCGGCCGCCGCCGGCTACCCGCGCAACGACGATTTCAGCGGCGCGGAGCAGGAGGGCGTGGGTCTGTACGAGGTCACCCAGGTCAAAGGCCGCCGCTGCAGCAGCGCCCGCGCCTACCTGCGCCCCGCGGAAGGGCGGCCCAACCTGACGGTGCTCACCGGCGCCCACGCCACCCGGGTACTGTTCGAGGGACGGCGCGCGACGGGCGTCGCCTACCGCCACGACGGCACCCAGCAGAGCGTCACGGCGCGGCGGGAAGTCATCCTCAGCGGCGGCGCCATCAATTCGCCGCAACTGCTGCTGCTGTCGGGCGTGGGGCCGGGCGCGG
>DASTHR010000254.1:0-5630 GCA_035718105.1 Burkholderiales bacterium | reverse complement strand
GGGAAGCGCCGACCAGAGGATCACTTCCTGCAATCCCATGCCCGACCACGCCAGCACCGCGGCGGCCACCAGGCTGCCGGCCACGGCGCCGCCGTTGTCCAGGGCGCGGTGAAAGCCGAAAGCGTAGCCGTGCATGCCGGAGGGGGTCACATCGGCAAGTAGCGCATCGCGCGGGGCGCTGCGTATGCCCTTGCCCACCCGGTCCACGGCGCGCAGCAGCAGCACCGTGCCCCAGCCGCCGGCAAGCCCGAGCAGCGGCCGGGCGATATTGGAGAGCGTGTAGCCCGCCACCGCCAGCCCCTTGCGCCGGCCGCCCATGCGGTCCGAATGCCGCCCCGCCCACAGCTTGAGCAGGCTCGCCACCGCATCCGCCACACCCTCGATCAGTCCCAGCGCCAGCGGCCCGCTTCCCAGCACCGTGGCGAGCAGGATGGGCAACAGCGGAATTACGATGTCCGAGGCGAAGTCGTTGAGGAAACTCACCACCCCCAGCACCACCACCGTGCGCGGCAGCCTGCGTTTCTCAGTCACCCTTTTCCTTTCCCCTCACCCCTCACTCCTCACCGCTCACCGCGCGACGCCAAGGATTATATCGGCACCGGTCCCGCCCGGGCGGTGGAGACCGGGGGCAAATTCCCTTACACTTGCCCCCTCGAAGAGTCCCTGCAGGGACCGTAAACCATGAGGACCAGGAGGATGAAACCCGAGGAGCTTCTGGACCAGGACGACGCGCAGGGGATGTACAAGCTCCCCGCGTTGCGCGCGCTGTCCGAGATCACCACCAGCCTTGCCGGCGAAAGCGACATCGAGGACCTCCTCGACCGCTTCCTCGGCACCATGATCCGCCTTGCCGGCGCGGAGGCGGGGGCCGTGCGCGTGCTCACCACCGATGGCCGCCACCTGCGCCTGGTCGGCACCCGCGGGTTTCCCCCGGAAACCCTGCGCCGCGCCTGCCACATGGACGTGGAGTGCAGCGTCTGCGCCGACGCCATCCGACGCCACTCGGTGAACTGCGCATCGGAGATTGCCGTCTGCCTGGAACCGGTCGGGGCCCAGTTCGCCGCCGGCCGCCAGCACAAGATCGTGCCGGTGCCGCTGCGCTACCAGGGCAAGGTTCTCGGCGTGTACAACCTCTACCTCACGCTGGAGCGCTCCATTCCCGAGGACGTGGCGCTGCTGTTCCAGTCGGTGGGCGAGCACCTGGGCATGGCGCTGGAGAACGCCCGCCTCGCCCGGGAGAACATGCGCATCACCCTCATGGACGAGCGCCAGATGCTCGCCAACGAGATCCACGACTCCCTGGCCCAGACCCTCGCCTACATGAAGATGCGCCTTGCCCTGCTACAGGGCTCGGTGGAGGAAGGCGACTGCGAGCTGTCGTTCCGCTACATGAACGACGTCAGCGAGGCCCTGGATTCCGCCTATACCAGCCTGCGCGAGCTGCTCACGCAGTTCCGCAACCGCATGGACCCGCGAGGGTTGCTGCCGGCGCTGGAGGACCTCTGCGACACATTCCGCAAGCGCACCGGCGTCGAGGTCGAGCTGGTCAACCGCAGCGCCGGCATCGCCCTCACCCCCGACCAGGAGGTGCAGGTGTTCCACATCGTCCAGGAGGCGCTGGCCAACATCCACAAGCATGCGTCCGCCCAGCAGGTGCGGGTGGGCCTGGAGCACCGGGACAATCGCTGCCGCATCACCGTCGAAGACAACGGCATCGGCATGGACCCCTCCGCCGCCCGGCCCATGCACTTCGGCCTATCCATCATGCGCGAGCGCGCCCAGCGGCTGCGGGGCGACATCGAGTACGCCAGCCACCCCGGGGCCGGCACCACCGTCACCCTGGAGTTTCCGGCAACCCGGGCCGCCGAGAGGGTGGCCCGGTGACGCCGCAGATCCGGGTGGTGCTGGTGGATGACCATACCCTGTTCCGCAAGGGACTCACGGAACTCCTGGAGCACACGCCCGGGATCAAGGTGGTGGGGGCCACGGGAAAGACCGAGGAGGCGCGGGCCCTGGTGGCCGAGCAGCGGCCCGACGCCGTGCTCATGGACCTGCACCTTCCGCCCGGGACCGGCATTACGCTGCTGCGCCAGATGCGCGAGGACGGGTTCGCGAACCCGGTGCTCATGCTCACGGTGAGCGATGCCGAGGAGGACCTGGCCAATGCCCTGCAGGCCGGCGCCAAGGGCTACCTGCTGAAGGACATGGAGCCCGACGACGTGGTGGACGCCATCCGGCGCGCGGCCCGGGGCGAAACCGTGGTGGCCCCCGCCATGACCCTCAAGCTGGTGAAACTGCTCCAGGGCGGGGACGCCGCGTCCTCCGGCTCCATGCTGGACCTGCTCACCGGCCGCGAGAAGGAGATCCTCACCCATCTCGCCCGCGGCGAGAGCAACAAGGTGATCGCCAAGGCGCTGAGCATCAGCCACGACACCGTGAAGCTCCACGTGCGCCACATCCTCGCCAAGCTGAACCTCTCCTCGAGGGTGGAGGCCGCGGTGTTCGCCGTGGAGCAGAAACTGGTGACGTCCGCCGACCGGGCGCTGCCCCGCGCCCGGCCCGGCCGCGCCGGAAACTGAATTCCCTTTCTAGACCGAAGACGACAGGCATGGAATTCCTGCCGATATTTCTGAATCTGCGCGGCCGGCCCGTTCTGGTCGTGGGGGGCGGCGAAGTCGCCGCCCGCAAGGTGGCGCTGCTGCTGGAGGCCGGCGCCGCAGTCACCGTGCTGGCCCCGGAACTGTGCGAGACCCTCGCCGGCGAGGCGACGGCGGGGCGCATCGCCCACCGCGCGGGGCGCTTCACCCCCGGGGCGCTGGACGAAGCGGTGCTCGCCATCGCCGCCACCGACGACCGCGAGGTGAACCGCCAGGTGTCCGAGGAAGCCAGGCGCCGCCGCATCCCGGTGAACGTGGTGGACGATCCGGAGTTCTGCACCTTCATCATGCCCGCCATCGTGGATCGTTCACCGGTGGTGATAGCGGTGTCCACCGGCGGCGCCTCGCCGGTGCTGGCGCGGCTGATGCGGGCGAAGCTCGAATCCATCATTCCCGCCAGTTACGGCCGGCTCGCCGCCCTGGTGGACCGCTTCCGCGACGCCGTGAAGCAGAAGCTGCCCCAGGGCGCGCGCCGCCCGTTCTGGGAAAGGGTGCTGCAGGGGCCGGTGGCGGACATGGTGTTCTCGGGGCGGGAGCGGGACGCGGAGGAGGCCCTGCGGCGGGAAATCGAGGACCACCGGCCCGCGACATCCGGCGAGGTCTACCTGGTGGGCGGCGGCCCGGGCAACCCGGACCTGCTCACCTTCCGGGCGCTGCGCCTGATGCAGCAGGCCGACGTGGTGCTGCACGACGCGCTGGTTTCTCCCGAGGTGCTGAACCTGGTGCGTCGCGACGCCGAGCGCATCTACGTCGGCAAGCAGCGCGACTTTCACACCCTGCGCCAGGGCGAAATCAACGAGCTGATGGTGAAGCTCGCCCTGGAGGGCAAGCGGGTGCTGCGGCTCAAGGGCGGCGACCCGTTCATCTTCGGCCGCGGCGGCGAGGAGATCGAAACCCTCGCCGCCCACGGCGTCCGCTTTGAGGTGGTGCCGGGCATCACCGCCGCCTCGGGCGTCGCGGCCTACGCCGGCATTCCGCTTACCCACCGCGAGTGCGCCCAGTCCTGCGTGTTCGTCACCGGCCACCTGCGCGACAACAGCATCAACCTGGACTGGGAAGGCCTGGTGCGCCCCGACCAGACCATCGTCATCTACATGGGCCTGCACGGCCTGGACATCCTGTGCCGTGAACTGGTCGCCCACGGCCTGTCCGCCCGCATGCCCGCGGCCATCGTGCAGCAGGGCACCACGCGACACCAGAAAGTGGTCACCGGCACCCTGGAGACCCTGCCGCAGCTTGCCACCGACGCGAAGCTCAAGCCGCCCACCCTGATCATCGTCGGCGAAGTCGTTCGCCTGCGCGAGAAGCTCGCCTGGTTCGACAAGGCAGGATGAAGCGGCACGCGGCAACCCTCTCGATCGCCGTGGCTGCGGCGTTGGGCCTGCCAGTGGAACCGGCCCTCGCCGTGAAGCACCAGTGTCCCGAAATCAACGCGGTGGTCGCCCACCACACGTCCGAGGAACTGGCGCTGGTGTGCCAGGCCGTGGCGGAGGCCAGCGCCTTCATGCGGGAAAACGGGTTCTCGGTGACCACCCCCATCAGCGTGAGCGTGGTGGATAATGTGACCGGGTCCTTCCCCCATCGGGCCGTGGGTGCGTACAACCGCGACACGCTGCACATCGAGGTGCTGTCCTACTCCGAGTGTCTGAACGTATCGGCGCAGAGGTCTGTCTTCAGGGTTCCCATGACCCGGGACCTGCACCGCAGCTTCGTTGTCCACGAGGTAACGCACGCCATCCTGGAGAGCAATTTCGGCGCGAAACCGCCGCCCCTGGCCCAGGAGTATGTGGGCTATGTGGCGCAGTTCGCGACCATGGAGCCGGGATTGCGTTCCCGAATTCTCGCGGAGTATGACGTCACCCCTTTCGAGCGCGAGTCCCAGATCAACGTGGACCTCTACATGATGGACCCCTCTGCCTTTGGCGTGATGGCCTGGCTTCACTACCGGCTACCCGGAAACGGTCCGGCCTTCATGAGCCGCATCCTGCGCCGGGACGTGTTCTGAGCCCCCTCCGGCGCCGCGGCAGGCGCCGGGAGGCGCGCGTTAGAATTGGCCCCTAGTGGGCTCCAATAGCCGGCGATATGCCACCGGCCATCACGATAACTGAATACCGCATGCGCCCCGCAGACATCCAGATCATCCTCGAGCAGGAATTCCTATCCGTGGCCGAGGGCCACCACACGCCGGTCATGCTCTGGGGGGCGCCCGGCGTGGGCAAGTCGCAGATGATCGCCCAGATCGCGGCGAGGCACGGCGCCCCGGTGGTGGACATCCGGCTCTCGCAGATGGAGCCTTCGGACCTGCGGGGAATCCCCTTCCGCTCCGGCGACCTCGTCGAATGGGCGGTGCCGGCCCTGCTCCCGGACGCGCCGCGCCACGGGCCCCGCGGCATCCTGTTCCTGGACGAGATCACCTCCGCCTCGCCCACCGTGTCCGCCGCCGCCTACCAGCTGATCCTGGACCGGCGCCTGGGCGAGTACCAGGTGCCGCCGGGCTGGGCCATTTTCGCCGCGGGCAACCGCCAGGGCGACCGCGGCGTGGTCTATGCCATGCCCTCGCCGCTCGCCAACCGCTTCTCCCACCTCACCGTGGACGTGAACATCGACGACTGGGCGGCCTGGGCCTTCCAGGCCGGGATGGACGAGCGCCTCATCGCCTTCCTGCGCTTCCGCCCGGAGCTGCTGTTCGATTTCGACCCGGCGCAGAACCCGGTGGTGTTTCCCACCCCCCGCTCCTGGGAGTTCGCCCACCGGGCGCTGCGGAAGTTCGAGGGCACGCCGCGGCTGCTGCCCGCGCTGCAGTCGGTGGTGGGCGAGGCCGCCGGGGTGGAGTTCAAGGCCTACCTGGACAACCTCGGCAAGCTCCCGGACCTGGATGCCATCCTGCGCGGGGAGCCGGCGGAAGTGCCGCAGGAGATCGACCTCCAGTACGCGGTGGCGGCGGCGCTCATCGCCCGCTCGGCGCGGCTCTCG
>DASTHR010000253.1:0-7556 GCA_035718105.1 Burkholderiales bacterium | reverse complement strand
GGGGCCATCGGTTACGACTACCAGGTGAACCTGGACAAGTGCCGCGGCCATCGCAGGTGCGTGGCCGCCTGCGGCGAAATCCGGGCCATAGACTTCGAACGGAACCGGAGTAGCCGCGAGGAACACTTCGACCTGGTCCTGGACCTGGGCGCCGAGCCGCTGTTCCGGATGCCGCAGCCGCCCCAGGGTTATTTCGCGCCGGGCAAGGATCCCCTCGAACAGTCGCTGGCGGCGGCGGAACTCGCACAGATGGTGGGGGAATTCGAGAAGCCGAAGTTCTTCAGCTACAAGGACAGCCTCTGCGCTCACGGGCGCAGCCGCATCGTGGGCTGCAACAGGTGCGTGGAGGTCTGTTCCACCTCTGCCATCAGCGAGGACGGGGACCTGGTGCGGGTCGATCCCAATCTGTGCATGGGCTGCGGAGGCTGCGCCACTGTCTGTCCTTCCGGCGCGATGAGCTATTCCTATCCCCGAGTGTCGGATATGGGCCGGCGCATCAAGACGCTGCTGGCAACCTACCGGGCGGCGGGTGGGGAAAACCCCTGCCTGCTGTTCCACAACGCGGCAGAAGGCCGCGACCTGGTGGCCCGACTCGGGCGCCGCGGGCGGGGGTTGCCGGCGAACCTGATCCCGGTCGAGGTTCACCACGTGGCGAGCGTCGGCATGGACCTGGCTCTCGGAGCATTTTCCTTCGGGGCGGCGGGCGTCTGGGTGCTGGGCGCCGGCAGCGAGGCTCCCGATTACGTTGCCGCGCTCAGGGCGCAGCTTGGCTACGCGGAGCAGATCGTGCAGGGGCTGGGCCATGCGGGAACCCATTTCGGGGTGATCGAGGCGGCGGAAGTCGCTGCGCTCGAGACCCTCGTCTGGTCGCTGGGCAATGCCGGCGCCTGCGCGGAGCCGGCCACGTTCAACCTGTTCGATGACAAGCGCACCACGCTGGAATTCGTGTTCGAGCACCTGTTGCGGCACGCTCCCGCGCCGCAGCATGAAATTTCCCTTGGAAAAGGCGCGCCCTACGGTAAAATTTCCGTCAATAAAGATAAATGCACGATGTGCCTGGCCTGCGTCGGGTCCTGTCCCGAGAAGGCCCTGCAGGACAACAAGGAAGTCCCGCAGATCAGGTTCATCGAGAAGAACTGCGTGCAGTGCGGCATCTGCGCGCGGACCTGTCCGGAGGATGCGATTGCTCTCGAGTCGCGGCTGCTTTTCACCAAGGAGTGGAAGGAGCCGGTCGTTCTCAACGAGGCGGACGTCTTCGCCTGTTCGCGCTGCGGCAAGCCCCTCGGCACCCGGCAGATGGTCAATGCCATGCTGGAGCGCCTCAGGGGCCATTCCATGTTCGCCGACGAGACTGCCCTCAACCGGCTCACCATGTGCGCGGATTGCCGCGTGATCGACATGTGGAAGGGCGCGCAGCAGCCATCCATCTTTGACTTCAAGCCGTGAGCACCGTCCAGTTGCAGCGCGTTGACATCGCGGCTCCGGCGCCGGAAGACCTGGCGCGGGCGGATGCCTGGGCGCTGGTGGCGAGCCTGATGTTTGCCGCCCCCGGACGCGAATTGCTCGACGCCATCGCCCGCACCCCGCTGCTGGGCGAGGATGCGCAGGGCGAACTGGGTGACGCCTGGCGGGCGCTCCAGTCCGCCTGCCGCGATGCCGATCCGGAAGCGCTGCGGCAGGAGTTTGACGACCTGTTCGTCGGGGTGGGCCACCCCCTGGTGCGCCCCTACGCTTCCTATTACCTGGCCGGCGTTCTCAACGAGGCGCCCCTGGCGGCGCTGCGTGACGAATTGGCGGGGCTCGGGTTCGGGCGGCGCCCGGCGGTGGGATACACCGAAGACCATATCGCCGCGCTCGCCGACGTGATGCGGATGCTGATCCTGGGATCGGCGGAGGAAGCCGCCGCGGATGTGCACGTGCAGCGGCGCTTCTTCGAACGATTCATCAGACCCTGGTATCTGCGCCTGGCGCAGGACATGACGGCAGAGCCGGCGGACTTCTACAGGGCGGTGGGGAGATTCCTTAAGGCATTTCTGGATGTGGAAACGACATCATTCGAGATGACATGACAACAGGAGGACGCGATGAGCAAGACGAACGCTAAGCGCAGGAAGTTCATGATGGCCCTGGGCGTGGGGGGCGCGGCGGCGGCGGCCGCGGTGCTGACCGCGACGGGCGACAAGACCGAAAAGGGAGTCACCGCGGGCGAGAAGGGCGAAGCCAAGGGCTACCAGCTCACCGAGCATGTCCGCGACTACTACCGCACCTGCCGCGTCTGAGAGAGGAGAGATAGCCATGCTGCTGGTCAAGAAATCGGCCGCCGAGGCCACCCCGCGGGGTCGCCTGGCGCGCAGCGTTTCCGGCTTCCTGGGCAATACCATTGATCGCCGGACTTTCCTGAAGCGCTCGGGGCTCGCGGCGGGGGCCGGCGCCTTTGCGGGCTCTTTGCCTCTTGCCATGATGGGCCGGGCGGAAGCCGCCAAGGCCGAAGCCAAGGGCGCAGTGGAAGTGCGGCGCACCGTGTGTACGCACTGTTCCGTCGGCTGTGCCATCGACGCGGTGGTGCAGAACGGCGTGTGGATTCGCCAGGAGCCGGTGTTCGACTCCCCCATCAACCTGGGCTCGCACTGCGCCAAGGGCGCGGCCGCCCGGGAGCACGCCCACGGCGACGGCCGCATCCGCACCCCCATGAAGCTGGAGAACGGCAAGTGGAAGAGCATCAAGTGGGAGCAGGCCATCAGCGAGGTCGGCGACAAGCTGCTCGCCATCCGCAAGGAGAGCGGCCCCGACGCGGCGTACTGGATCGGCTCGTCGAAGTTCTCCAACGAGCAGGCCTACCTCTACCGCAAGTTCGTGGGCTTCTGGGGCACGAACAACATGGACCACCAGGCGCGCATCTGCCACTCGACCACGGTCGCGGGCGTGGCCAACACCTGGGGCTACGGGGCCATGACCAACTCCTACAACGACATGCAGAACGCCAAGGCGATCCTGTTCCTGGGGTCCAACGCGGCGGAGGCGCATCCGGTGTCAATGCTGCACACCCTGCATGCCAAGGAGAACGGGGCCAAAGTCATCGTGTGCGACCCGCGCTTCACCCGCACCGCCGGCAAGGCCGATTACTTCGTGCGCATCCGCTCCGGCGGCGACGTGGCGTTCATATTCGGGCTGCTGCACCACATCTTCAAGAACGGCTGGGAAGACAAGCAGTACATCAAGGATCGCGTCTGGGGCATGGAGAAGGTGCGCGAGGAGGTCCTCGCCAAGTGGACCCCGGACAAGGTGACGGAGGTCACCGGGGTGCCCGAGGAGCAGGTGCACACGGTGGCCAAGATGATCTCGGAGAACCGGCCCTCCACCCTGGTCTGGGCCATGGGCCAGACCCAGCACACGAACGGCGCCGCCGTGGTGCGGGCGAGCTGCCTGCTGGAACTGGCGCTGGGCAACGTCGGCAAGTCCGGCGGTGGCTGCAACATCTACCGCGGCCACGACAACGTCCAGGGTGCCACCGACATCGGTCCCAACCCCGACTCCCTGCCGGGGTACTACGGCATTGCCACCGGGTCGTGGAAGCACTGGTGCGCGGTGTGGGGCGTGGATTACGAGTGGGTCAAGGGGCGCTTCGTCTCCCAGGCGATGATGGAGAAGCCCGGCATCACCGTGTCGCGCTGGATTGACGGCGTGCTGGAGAAGAACGAGAACATCGACCAGGACCCGAACCTGAAGGCGGTGGTGTTCTGGGGCCACGCGCCCAACAGCCAGACCCGGGGCGCGGAAATGGTCGAGGCCATGAAGAAGCTCGACCTGCTGGTGGTGGTGGACCCCTATCCCTCGGCCACCGCGGCCATGGCCGCCATGGTGCGAAAGGACGGCGTGTACCTGCTGCCGGCCGCCACCCAGTATGAGACCAGCGGCTCCGCCACCGCCTCCAACCGCTCCATCCAGTGGCGGGAGAAGGCCATCGAGCCGCTGTTCGAGTCCAAGCCCGACCACACCATCATGTACGCCTTCGCGAAGAAATTCGGCTTCGAGAAGGAGCTGTGCAAGAACATCAAGCTGGCCAAGGACAAGGACGGGTGGGATGAGCCGGTGCCCGAGGACATCCTGCGGGAAATCAACAAGGGCACATGGACCATCGGCTACACCGGCCAGTCCCCGGAGCGCCTGAAGCTGCACATGAAGCATATGGCCACCTTCGACCCGAAGACCCTGAAGGCCAAGGGCGGCCCGTGCGACGGCGAGTACTTCGGCCTGCCCTGGCCCTGCTACGGAACCCCGGAGCTCAAGCACCCGGGGTCGCCGAACCTGTACGACACCTCCAAGCACGTGATGGAGGGTGGCGGAAACTTCCGCGCCAACTTCGGGGTGGAAAAGGACGGCGAGAGCCTTCTGGCGGGGGACGGTTCCGCCTCCATGGGCGCCGACCTGCAGTTCGGTTACCCCGAGTTCGACCATCTGCTGCTGAAGAAGCTGGGCTGGTGGGACGAGCTGACCGATGCCGAGAAGCAGGCGGCCGAGGGCAAGAACTGGAAGACCGACCTCTCCGGCGGCATCATCCGCGTGGCCATGAAGAACCACGGCTGCCATCCCTTCGGCAACGCCAAGGCCCGCGCCGTGGTGTGGAACTTCCCGGACCCGATCCCGCAGCACCGGGAGCCGTTGTACTCACCGCGTCCGGACCTGGTGGAGAAGTACCCCACCTTCGACGACAAGAAGGCCTTCTGGCGGCTGCCCACCCTGTACAAGACGGTGCAGTCACAGAACAAGGACATCTCCAGGGACTACCCCCTGATCATGACCAGCGGGCGGCTCACGGAGTACGAGGGCGGCGGCGAGGAGCAGCGCTCCAGCCCTTGGCTGGCCGAACTGCAGCAGGACATGTTCGTGGAGGTCAATCCCAAGGACGCCAACAACGCGGGCGTGAAGAACGGCGACTACGTGTGGGTCGAGTCCCCCACCAAGGCGAAGCTGAAGGTCAAGGCCATGGTCACCGAGCGGGTGGGCTCCGGGACCGTGTTCCTGCCGTTCCACTTCTCGGGGTGGTGGATGGGCAAGGACATGCTCGAGCATTACCCGGACAAGGCGCATCCCATCGTGCGCGGGGAGGCGGTGAACACCGCGACCACCTATGGCTACGACAGCGTGACCATGATGCAGGAAACCAAGACGACGCTGTGCAAGATCAGCAAGGCGTGACGCAATAGCAACATACGAGGAGATCAATCATGGCACGAATGAAATTCCTGTGTGATGCGGAGCGCTGCATCGAGTGCAACGGCTGCGTCACGGCCTGCAAGAACGCCAACGAGGTTCCGTGGGGCGTGAACCGGCGCCGCGTGGTCACCATCGACGACGGCATCCCGGGCGAACGCTCCCTGTCGGTGGCCTGCATGCATTGCTCCGACGCGCCCTGCATGGCCGTTTGCCCGGTGGACTGCTTCTACAAGACTTCCGAGGGCGTGGTGCTGCACGACAAGGACCTGTGCATCGGCTGCGGCTACTGCTTCTACGCCTGCCCCTTCGGGGCGCCGCAGTTTCCGCAGGACGGCGCCTTCGGCCTGCGCGGCAAGATGGACAAGTGCACGTTCTGCTCCGGGGGCCCCGAGGCCGACGGATCGGAAGCGGAGTTCAGGAAATACGGGGCCAACCGCCTGGCCATGGGCAAGCTGCCGGCCTGCGCGGAGATGTGCTCCACCAAGGCGCTGCTGGGCGGTGACGGCGACGTGATCGCCGACATCTACCGCACCCGGGTGCTGGTGCGGGGCAAGGGCTCCGAGGTCTGGGGCTGGGGCACCGCCTACGGCAAGCCGGACAAGCCGCAGCAGGCGCCGGCCCAGCCCGGGAGCAAGTCATGAGGCACCGCCTCGCGTTCCTGGCGGTGTGTGCCGGGGCGCTCCTCGCCGGCTGCGGCGAGGAGCGCCCCACCACCGCCTACAAACAGGGCAAGTACCAGGGCAAGGCGGATACCGACCCCTGGGCAGGGGAGGCGTTCAAGAACGACAAGGCAGCCTGGGAAAACGCCATCAGGCAGCGCAACCAGGCCCAGAACGAGTACCTGCGCATGGGCGACGGCCCGGGGGGCAAGCTATGAAGAGCCTTCGCGGTTACTTCGCGGGCCTGCTGTCGGCGCTGATGCTTGCCGGGCCCGCCGTGGCGCAGATGCAGCAGCCGTTCATTCCCAACCCGCCCTCCAAGGGAGACGCGGCACAGGTGGAGCGGCAGCAGAGCCAGCCCCTCAACAATGCCCCGGTGTGGCGCGACGTGCGCTCCGGCGAGGTGGCGATCACCCAGCAGCGCGGCGTGGACACCGGCGTCCTGGTACAGCCGGCGGGCGAAACCTGGCGCGCGGTGAGGCAGGGGCCCATCACGCTCTACGGCGGAATCCTGCTGATCGCCGTACCGGTGCTGATCGGCCTGTTCTTCGTCATGAAGGGGCCGATGCGGGTGCACGGGAAACTCACCGGGCGCATGATCCTGCGCCTGACGCCCTGGGACCGCATCATCCACTGGTCGGTGGCGATATCCTGGCTGGTGCTCGCGGTCTCGGGTCTGGTAATCCTGTTCGGCAAGCATGTGCTGCTGCCGATCCTGGGACCCACGCTGTTCTCCTGGCTGGCGATCCTGGGCAAGAACCTGCACAACTTCGTGGGGCCGCTGTTCTTCGCCTCCGCCGTTGCCATGTTCTTCACCTACGTCAGCCGCAATATTCCCCGGGGCTACGACCTGGATTGGCTGGGCAAGTTCGGCGGCCTGTTCTCCGGCAAGGAGGTGCCCTCGGGCTTCTTCAACGCGGGGGAAAAGATCGTGTTCTGGGTCGGACTGACGATCTTCGGACTGGTGGTGAGCCTGTCGGGGCTGGTGCTCAACTTCCCCAACTTCGACCAGGGGCGGGCCATCATGCAGAACGCGCACCTGATCCACTCCATCACGGCGATCCTGTTCATGGCCATGATGATGGGGCACATCTACATGGGCACCGTGGGTGTGGAGGGGGCCTACAGGACGATGCGTCAGGACGGCCTGGTGGACGAGCAGTGGGCCAGGGAGCACCACGAGCACTGGTATAACGACGTGAAGTCGGGGAAGGCAAGCCACGGCGCACCGGCGCCGGCGGGAGTGCCCCAGTCTTCGCACGCTTGAAGGGGAGAACGACCATGAAGCGCTTTGCAGCGAATCTGATGATGGCGGTCCTGGCAACGGGACTCGCGGGTGGCGCGCTGGCCAAGCTGCCGGCGCCGTCGGACGAGGCCAAGGCCAAGGCGGCGGAAGCCAAGGCCAAGGCCGACCATGGCAACAAGGTTGCCGCGTACCAATTGTGCAAGTCCATGAACGCGGTAGCCGAGAAGTACGCGAAGGAGCAGAAGGCCAAGGGCGTGGTGGTGAAGCCCACCGAGACCCCAGCCTGCGCGGACCCCGGCCCCTTCGTTCCGCCGGCGCAGCAGGCAGCCGCGCCGGCCGCGGCGGCTGCCGCGGCACCGGCTCCCGCCGCCGCCCCCGCCCAGCCGGCGGAGGCTCCCAAGGCAGCCGCGGCATCACCCGCGCCGGGCAAGAAATAG
>DASTHR010000252.1:0-3464 GCA_035718105.1 Burkholderiales bacterium | reverse complement strand
CGTTTGCGGCCTTCGTGCTGGACCAGCTCGCGGGGCTTGGGGGCGTGAGCGCCCGGCGCATGTTCGGCGGCCACGGTCTTTATCTGGGAGACGGCTTCTTCGGCATCATCCACGACGGCCGGCTCTACTTCCGCACCGACGAGGGCTCGCGCCCGGATTACGAGAAGGCGGGCATGAAGCCGTTCCGGCCCAACGCGAAACAGACGCTGAAGAACTACCTGGAGGTACCGGTGGACGTGATCGAGAAGCCCGCCACGCTGCGGGAGTGGGCGCTGCGCGCCGCGGCGGCGCAGCCCGCAGCGGGCCCCGCGCAACCGGGGCGCCGGCGATGACCCTGCAGCTGAACGAAGCCTGGACCCTGATCCTGGCCCTGCTCGCCATCGGCCTTGGCAAGGCCATCAACCACCGCCTGC
The DNA here is from genome assembly GCA_035718105.1 of Burkholderiales bacterium. Classification (GTDB taxonomy): domain Bacteria; phylum Pseudomonadota; class Gammaproteobacteria; order Burkholderiales; family UBA6910; genus UBA6910. The sequence goes on along the minus strand of DASTHR010000252.1, from coordinate 3,051 downwards.
CCTGGCTGGAGCGCGGCAACATTCCGCCCGCGGTGACGGCGGGCCTGCTGCTGTCGCTGGTGTTCGCGGGGCTGCGCGCCGGGGGCGTCGTGGACGTGAAGCTCGGCACCGCCATCCGCGACATTCTGCTGCTGGTGTTCTTCGCCTCCCTGGGGCTGGGGGCGCATTTCTCCCGGCTGCTCTCCGCCGGCAGGGGAGTGGTGGTGATCATCCTCGCCATCACCGTGGCGATCCTGGCGCAGAACGCGGTGGGTGTCGCCGTCGCCGGCGCCTTCGGCGACCCGCCGGCGCTGGGTTTGTTCCAGGGCAGCATCGCCTACCTCGGCGGTCACGGCACCACCGTCGCGTGGGCGGGATCCTCCTTCGCCCAAGGGCTGGGCGGCGCGCTGGAAACCGGGATCGCCAGCGCCACCCTGGGGCTGGTGCTGGGCGGAGTGGTGGCGGGCCCGGTGGCGGTATGGCTGCTCACCCACCGCACCGCCGGCGCGCTCCACGAGACCACCTTTGCGGCGGGCGTCGAGGTCCCGAAGAGCGACGAGCCGCCATTCTCCTCGGACCGCTGGCTGCGGGGCATATTATGGCTGGCGGTGGCCCTGGGGGTCGGGCCGCTGCTCAACGACGCCGCCGGAGCGCAGGGCTGGAACCTTCCCGGTTTCCTGACCGCGATGGCGGTGGCCATCGTCATCACCAACGCCGCGGACGCACTGCGCCGGCCGGTGGACACCGAGGTCACCGACCTCATCGGCAACGTGGCGCTGCGGGTCTTCCTCGCCATCACCCTGCTGTCCCTGGACTGGATGTCGCTGGCGGACCGGCTGCTGATGGTGGCCGCCGGCGCCGCCGCCCAGGTGACGGTCACCGTCGCCGTGGCGCTGCTGCTGGTCTACCCGCTGCTCGGCAGGGATCGGGACGCGGCGGTGGCCAGCGCCGGCTTCATCGGATTCGGGCTCGGCGCCATGCCGGTGGGAATGGCGGTGATGAACCGTCTCATCCAGCGCTTCGGCGAGGCCCCTCGCGCCATGCTCGTCATCACCCTGGGCGCAACGCTCTACCAGGACACCGCCAACGCCCTGATCCTCACTGCCCTGTTCCGCTGGCTGGGTGCAGGCTGATGTCGCCGAACCAGGCCACCGCACGCTCGCCGGTGTTGTCGGTGTCGGCGGCGATTACGATGCCCGAGATCATGGGCGGGTCCTCGCCGAAGGCGGCCCGGAAATCCCGGGCGATGTTGCGTTCTTCCGTCACCCAGCGCCCCAGGTCCGCGGTGCCGCTGCGCGCCACCACCATGCGCACCCGGTCGGTGTAGGCATTGGGGAGGATGGTCCCCGGCGCGGACGCGTTGTCCCACACGTAGCACAGCGCCGCCGCCGGCACCTGGGCGCCGTGCACCACCCGCGCCAGCAGGATCTTCGCGCGGTCGGCGAGGGAGAGCCGGTCCGGGTCGTAGTCGAACAGCACATAGATGCGGGCCGGGAAGTCGTCGCCCTCCTTGCGCCGGAGATTCCCCTTGGCAATGACGTTGTCCACCTTCCAGCGCCAGCGCATCACGGGCAGCGCGCGCGGGTCCGCCTTCACCTGCCGCAGCAGTGCCGAGACCGAAGCATCGGCTTCCGCCCGCAGCACCGTCGTGCCGCCGTCGGACACCAGGCGGTAGTCGGTGTGGCGGGGAAACTTCGCGAAGGAGAAGGGCGACCAGCCTTCGGGCGGCCCGCCGGGCGCGGCGGCGGAGAAACGCGCCACCGGCAGGGGTTCCGCGGCGAGGGCCGTGAACGATGCGGCCAGCAGCAGGAGCAGCGCCCCGCGGCCGCTCAACCGGCTTGCTCCGGCAGCAGCTGCGCGAGGTTGGGTTCGGCCGCGAGCCGCTCCAGGTCGTCAGGGCGGTCCAGGTCCCACAGGGCCGGCATCTCCTCCCAGCGCCAGCCCAGTGTGCCGAGCCGTTCGCGGGTCTGCTCCAGGACTTCGGAGCTGCCCCAGGCAATGTTGTCGAAGGCCGCGGGCGCGGCGCTGCGCAGGCCGATCAGCACGTAGCCGCCGTCCTGCGCCGGGGTGAGCACCGCTTCGTTTTCCGCCAGCACTTCCGCCGCCGCCGCCAGGTGCTCGGGGGACAGGGCGGGGCAATCGGTGCCGATCAGGATCACGCCGGGCGAGCGGGTCAGGACCTCGCGGCAGGCGCGCAGCATCTTCTCCCCCAGGCTCCCGGGCCCCTGGCCCCGCAACCGCACCGGAAAGTGGCGGGCGCAATCCTCGAAGAAGGGATAGAAGGCATGGGGCGCGCACCAGAGTTCCACTGGGCCCACCTGCGCGGCCACGGCGGTCTCCAGGGCGCGCCGCGTGAGGCGGGCCTGGAGCAGCGCCGCGCCCTCGGGGCCCAGGGCCGGGATCAGCCGCGTCTTGGCGTGGCCCGGCTCCGGCGCGCGCGCGAACACCACGATGGTGGTTTCAGCTTCGCTGCTTTTCATAGGTGTGAGCGAGGCGCGAGGGATCCGCGCCCAGGAAATAGCGCAACCGCAGTTGCCACATCGTGAGCACCGTGGCGAGCACGCCGTTCTCCTCCCAGCGCCGGCTCGAGGTGATCACCGGCTGGGTGAGGCACAACGGGGGGCCGCGCCGCTTCAGCTTGCGGCTCAACGCGATGTCCTCCATCAGGGCGATGGACGGGAACCCGCCCACCGCGTGAAACAGGTCGCGGCGCACGAAAATGGCCTGGTCGCCGGTGCAGATCCCAGTGAGGCGCGAGCGGAAGTTCATCGCCCGCTCCACCACCCGCAGCAGGGGATGCGCGCCGGACAGCCGCACATCGAAGCGCCCCCAGCCCCGGCCCGAGGCGGCCAGTCCTGCGGCAATCAGGCGGTCGGCATCCGGCGGCAGTTCCGTGTCGGCGTGCAGGAACAGCAGCACCCTGCCGCCGGCGGCCGCCGCCCCGGCGTTCATCTGGTGGGCGCGACCGCGGGGCGCGCTCATGACCCGGTCCGCCAGGAGCCGGGCGGCCTCGGCGGTGGCGTCCGCGCTCCCGCCGTCCACCACGATCACCTCGCAGCCGCGTTCCCGCAG
>DASTHR010000251.1:0-4241 GCA_035718105.1 Burkholderiales bacterium | reverse complement strand
CGGTGATGCGGCCGCCGTCCGTCAGCACCAGGGCGCGATCGATGAAGTTCTCGAACTCCCGCACATTGCCCGGCCAGCTGTAGTTCTCAAGCAACTCCTGCACCTCCGGGTCGAGCCCGGGCGGCTCCTTGAAGCCCAGCCGCGCGCTGTTTCGCCTGACCAGGAAGTCCAGAAGCGCCGGGATGTCATCGCGGCGCTCCCGCAGCGGCGGCACATGCAGGTGAAACACGCTGATCCGGAAATAGACATCCTCCCGGAATCTTCCGCCCGCCACCATCTCCGCCAGGTCACGATTGGTGGCAGCGATGATGCGCACGTCCACCCTGCGCGCCTGCTCGCTTCCCAGCGGGCGCACCTCCTTGTCCTCGATCACGTGCAGCAGCTTGGCCTGCATCGCCAGCGGCAGCTCTCCGATCTCATCGAGAAAAATGGTTCCCCGGTCGGCCTGCAGGAACAGCCCCTTGCGGCCCTGGGCAGCGCCGGTGAAGGCGCCCTTGGTGTGGCCAAACAGCTCGCTTTCCACCAGGTTCTCGGGGATGGCGCCGCAGTTGACGGGGATGAAGGGGCCGGAGGCGCGGTTGCTCGCCTGATGGATCTGGCGGGCGAAGACGCCCTTGCCGGTGCCGCTCTCCCCGGTGATGAGGACCGTGCTGTCGGTCTTGGCCACCTTTCCCACCATGCGGTCGATGATCTGCATGGACGGGGAAGTGAAGTGGTACTGCTGGTCCCGGTCCCCCAGCACCAGGCGGCGCAGGGTGCGGTTCTCGTCGCGCAGGCCCCGCAGGTCGCCGATCTGGCCCAGCCGGTGCAGCACCTCGTCGTGGCGCAGGGGCTTGATCATGAAATCCAGCGCGCCGGCCTTCATGGCGTCAATGGCGACGTCCACCGAGGCCACCGCCGTCATCATGACGAAGGAGGTCTCCAGACCCGAGGAGCGGGCCTGGCGGATCACGTCTATGCCGCTCATGCCGGGCATGCTGACGTCGCAGACCGCGACATCGATGTCCCCCTTGAGCAGCCGCTGCATGGCCTCGTCGCCGCTCGCCGCCTGTTCGACCGCATACCCCGCCCGTGAAATGAAGGCGGTCAGAACCGTGCGGATCGCCGGTTCATCGTCAATGACGAGTACGCTCATCGCGCCCATGGGTGGCGATTTTTCCTCGGGGTTAGGTCGGACATCCGCGGGCGTGCGGAATTCCCGAAATCCTCAAAATCGAGAATGGTAGCAGAAAGCACCGCCGCCGCGCTGCACAAGACCGCATCCGTCCGGCGAGATTGCAGGAACGGCACACAAACCATTGATTGAGATCAATTCATTTCCGGCGGACGGATGGTGAGATAGCGCGATGCTTTGGCGACTGCCACCGACATGGAAATAATCTATTTCACCGCCATCGCCGTCGGACTGTATTTCCTGTCCGACTGGCTGCTCGACCAGGCGGAGCGGGTCCGCGGCAAGCGGTTCGAGAACCGTCAGCTGGTGTTCTTCGCCATCATTTTGGTGCTGGCGCTGGCGACGTTCCAGCTCATGGAGCTGCTGATGCGCCCCGTCGGACCATCGCCCGCAGCACCACCACCAGGAACAGCAGCCCCCCGATCACCGCAATAAGCCCCCCCAGGCCCATGAGGCCCATGGCAGCCATCTCCGCGGGCGTGCGCAGTGCCTGCTCGGCGCCCGCCACCTTGCGCTGGACCCCATAGCCCCCCGACCAGAGCAGTCCGACGATGTGCAGCAGCTGGCCGCCGCCGTAGACATACGGCTGCAGCCTCGCCAGCCGCGGTGACGGCTCCCCGAATCCGAGCCGGGGCAGGAGGAAATAGGCAAAGCCCATCAGCGCCAGCGTGATGCCCACGATCGAGCCATGGTAATGCGCCGGGATCTTCACGTTGCTGCCCTCGATCAGGAAGCCGATCAGGCCGCCAAAGCAGAACAGCGCCATGGAGCAGGCCAGGGATGCCCGCAGCACCCGCTGCTCGCCCGGCCCGGGACGACCCCGGAGCAGCCCCGCGACGACGGCGGCGGTGAAGGGCACCATGGCGATCCCGCCACCGTAATACATGAGATGCGTGAAGTAGCGGTGATGTTCGGCCGAGGTGATGTCGTGGGCAAGATAAATCCAGGGCACCGCCACCAGAGGCGCCGCGCTGAGGGCGAACAGTGCGATGGCAAGGCGCGGCGAAAGCGGAACCCGGCCGCCCGAGGCACTCGCCAGCCATAGCCAGCCCACCATCATGAGCAGCGCCCAGGTGAACTGCAGCGTATGCCCGCCGCCCCAGAACAGCAGCTCGTAGCGGATGCGGGGCTCCAGGCCCGCGGGCAGCGTGCTCCACGACCAGGCGAACGCCACCAGCGCCAGCAGGGCCGACCCCGCCGCCGCGGCGAGCCCGAAGCGCAATGCGCCGACCCCCCCGGGAACCGCACCCATGGAGGGCAGCGCGCCCAGGGCTCGGACCACCAGCGCGAGGAACCCGGCGCCGACCAGGCAAAGGCCGGTGAGAAACACGGGCCCATCGAGCACCGGGATGTAGTTCGCGATCACCGGCGCCCCGCGGCCGGCAAAAGGCGACGCGGCCATGAGTGCGGTGCCCGACAACGTCAGCGCCAGGGCGGCCCGCCCGAGGCCGAAAAGGCGCGGCTCGCCGCTCAGGCTCCACAGCACGCCGGCGAAGGCGATGAACCATACCAGCACGGAAAGATCCACGTGCACCACCAGCGCCACGTGGAAGAAATCCACCAGCGGAAACACGTCCTTCACGTAGGGCGCCCGGGACAGCACCAGCAGGACGGAGAAAACTCCGGAGGCGATCAGGGCCACGACTCCGAGAACCAGCCAGCCGGTGGCGAGCGAGCGACGGGCGTCTCCGGGCACGGGCAGCGCGTAGTCCCAGGAGCCCCGCGCGCGGAGGGAGGAATCGGACACGACGGCTTCGCGGTTCATCGGAACAGTATGCCCCCGCGCTCCCGGTCGAAGTCAACCGTGACCACCGCCCCCGGCTTCAGCTCCAGCGTGCCTTCCCGTTCCAGGGCGCGGGCGCGGTCTCCGGCATCGTCGCTCACCAGCGCTCGCAACACGTGGCGCCCGGCGGGAACCTGCAGCGTCCAGTAGGCGTTGGCGGCGCCGTCGCGCGCGAAGCCGGAGGGCTGAATCACCTCTTCGCGCAGCAGGATGCCGTCCACCTCCAGACGAATGCGAACCGGCAGCCGCTCCCGCGGGCAGTCCAGGGGCCGGCGCATGTTGGGCGCAAGCCTCGCCAGTTCCTGATCCGTGAGCCTTCGACATTCGCCCTTCAGCCTGCCGGGAACGGTCATGGCGAGCCGCACCAGGGCTTCGCCTTCGCCGGCCGGGCGCAGAGGCGGCCACTGTGAAAAGGCGCCGATCGCCAGCGCGAACAGCAGGAACGCCAGCACCTGCCCGGCCAGCCGCGCAGCGTCAGCCACCGGCCCTCTCCCGAGCGTGCCTGGGCAGCGGGCGCGGGGCCGCCGCCGGCGCGCCCCGCAGTCGCTCCCGCAAAGCCTCCAGAGCATGCTCAAGCCGGCCCTCGTCGCCGCGCCCGGCCCAGGCCACCACAACCCGTTCGCGGGGCACGTTTGCCCGCAGGTGCGGCTCGCGCTCGCCCCGCAGCCGCTCTTCCGTCAGGGCCTGGCCCAGGCGGTAGGCGCAGTCGGACTCGCGGCAGCCGCTGATCAGCACGCCGTCCGCCCCCGCGCGCAGCGCGTATTCGATGAAGGACGGCGGCAGCATCCCGGTGCATAGCAGGTTAACCGCCGCCACGCCGGGGCGCTCCAGTGCCGCCGCGTCGGCCGCGCACTCGCAGCCGAACACCAGCACCTTCGCCTCCCCCGAGAGCCTCTCCAGGACCGCCCCCATGCGCTCCCGCACCTCGCCGATGGGGAGCTGCGGCATGTCGATGCCGGTGACCAGTTCCTCCGCACTCCGGAATGGCGTCGAGGATGGGCAGGCGCCGGCGCAGATGCCGCAGCTCGCGCACAGGTCGGCCAGGACCAGCGGCTGCCGCGGACCGCGCCGCCCGTCGGCGCGGGGCTGCATCACGATGGCGTTGTAAGGGCAATCCAGGGCGCAGCGCCCGCAGCCGTTGCAGTTGGCGAGATCCACCCGGGCCACCGGGTCCGGAGCGGGCCGGCGCAGCCGCAGCCAGGGCAGTGTCGCGAGCAGCAAGGTTGCCGCACCCGCGGCGCCCCAGACCCAGGTCGCCGGCCAGCCGTTGGCCGCCGGCAGGAT
>DASTHR010000250.1:0-5180 GCA_035718105.1 Burkholderiales bacterium | reverse complement strand
AGACCAGGGGTCTGCGCCCCTTCGTCTTTCCGGGGTCGGCCTTCGGTTATAATCCGGCCAGTCGCGGCCTCACGCGGTGACCCGCGGCGGGCCCCACGAGAATTCCTGGAGGGCATGACGGAGAGTTTTGCGCGTGGCGATGCAGCGGCGGTGCGCAGTGCCGAATGGCCGCCGCCTGCGCCGTCCCGTACTCCGCACCGCAGGCCTTACCCATCTGCTGATCCGTGCGCATCCTTCTGAGCAACGACGACGGATATTTTGCTCCGGGACTCGAGTGCCTGGCGCGGGCGCTCGCGGCGCTGGGCGAAGTGACCGTGGTGGCGCCGGAGCGCGACCGCAGCGGCGCCAGCAACTCCCTCACCCTCGACCGTCCGCTGCGGCTGCGCCGCGCCCCCAGCGGCTTCTACTTCGTCAACGGTACGCCCACCGACTGCGTGCACCTGGCGGTGACCGGCATGCTGGACGAGTTGCCCGACATGGTGGTCTCCGGCATCAATGACGGCGCCAACATGGGCGACGACACCATCTATTCAGGAACCGTGGCGGCGGCCACCGAGGGCTTCCTGCTGGGCGTGCCCTCCATCGCCATCTCTCTGGTGAGCGGCGAAAGCGCCCAGCATTTCGCCACCGCGGCGCAGGTCGCCACGGACCTGGTGCGGCATTTCTCGCGCCGCCCGCCCGGTCAGCCCGTGCTGCTCAACGTGAACGTTCCGGACCGGCCGATCGGGGCCCTGACCGGGCGGCGCGTGACCCGGCTCGGCAAGCGCCACAAGGCGGAGCCGGTGGTCAAGGCGCAGAACCCCCGCGGCGAGACGGTGTACTGGGTCGGCGCGGCGGGGGAAGCCCAGGACGCCTCGGAGGACACCGATTTCCACGCGGTCGCCGCGGGCGCGGTTTCCATCACGCCGCTGCAGATCGACCTCACTCATTACGCTCAGATCCGCCGTGTCGGCGAGTGGCTGGCATGAGCATGCGCCAGGCGGGGATCGGCATGACTTCCGAGCGCACCCGCAAGCGCATGGTGGAGCGGCTGCGCGACGCCGGCGTGCGCGACGAGGTGGTGCTGGCGGCGCTCGCCTGGGTGCCGCGGCACCTGTTTGTGGAGGAGGCGCTCGCCACTCGCGCCTACGATGACGTCGCCCTGCCCATAGGTTTCGGGCAGACCATCTCCAACCCCTACACCGTGGCGCGCATGACGGAGCTGCTGCGCGCGGGGGCGCCCCTGGGCAAGGTGCTGGAGATCGGCACCGGCTGCGGCTACCAGGCGGCGGTACTCTCGAGGGTGGCGCGGGAGGTGTACAGCGTGGAGCGCATCGCGCCCCTCGTGGCGCGGGCGCGCCTGACCCTGCGGGACCTGCGCATCACCAACGTGCGGGTGCGCCACGGCGACGGCTACCAGGGATTCGCGGACGGCGGCCCCTACCACGGCATCATCATGACCGCCGCCGCGACGCACGTGCCCCAGGCGCTGCTGGAGCAGCTGGCGAAGGGCGGCAGGATGGTGCTGCCCCTGGGGGTCGGCACTCAACGCATCTGCGTCATCGAGCACACCGCGCAGGGCTTCACCCAGAGCATGCTCGAGGACGTGAACTTCGTTCCCTTGCGAAGCGGGGTGGAGTGACCGTGATGGCGGAAGCCCGCGCCGGCAAGCGGGCAGCGGCCCGGCGCCTCGTCGCCTGGGGCCTTGCGGCCGCCGTCGCGGCGGGCTGCGCTCCGGCGACGAGGGCACCGGTGTCCGAGCGCGGCGCCGCGGAGTCCCGGCCACCGGCCGCCGCCGCGAAAGCGTCGCCGAAGGAGCAGGACTGGAGGCCCAGGACCTACACCGTCAGGAAAGGCGACACCCTCTACAGCATCGCCCTGGAGCACGGGCTCGACTACCGCGAGCTTGCGGCGCTGAACAATATCGAGAACCCCTCGCGCATCCGCATCGGTCAGCAGTTGCGGCTCGCGGCGGCGGAGGAGTCCGTGGTGGTGACGCCGGCGAGGCCGCCTTCCGGCGTGGAGGTGCGGCCCCTGGGGGCGCCGTCCGCGCCGGCTGAGCTGCCGAAGTCGCCCGCGGAAACGCCGCCGGGACAGGCGCTCAAGACCGGACCCAAGGCGCTGAAGCTTCCTTACTCGGAGCAGAATCTGGCCCTGATCCAGCGCGGGGCGGCGACCCCCGCGGCGAAGCCGGAGACGGCCCGAACCGATGCGCCGGCCAGGGAGGAGGCCGCGGCGAAGGCGCCGCAGGCTGCGCCCCGTCCTCCCGCGCCTGCGGAGGAGCCGGGGGACGACGATGCGATGGCTTTTTCCTGGCCCACCCGGGGCAAGATCATCGCCGAGTTCACCGAGGCTTCGAAGGGCGTGGACATCGGCGGCAGCGCCGGCCAGCCGGTCCTGGCGAGCGCCGCGGGCAAGGTGGTCTACAGCGGCAGCGGTTTGCGCGGGTATGGCAAACTTATTATCATCAAGCACAGCAAGACTTATCTTACCGCCTACGCCCACAACGACCAGCTCCTGGTCAGGGAGGGCCAGACCGTGACCAAGGGTCAGAAGATCGCGGAAATGGGCAGCACCGATTCGGACCGCGTCAAGCTGCACTTCGAAATCCGGCGCTACGGCAAGCCGGTCGATCCTCTCAAGTACCTTCCCGGCCCGTCATGATCAGGGAAAGCCACAATCCCGAGGACGAGCCGCTCGAGGAAGCCGAGGCCGGGGAGGAAGCGCCCGCGCCGGCGCCGGAGGAGGAGTTCAGCGGCGACCTGCTGTCCGACGTCACCCAGCTCTACCTCAACGAGATCGGCCAGAACCCCCTGCTCACGCCGCAGGAGGAGCTGCATTTCGCCCGCCTCGCGCGCCAGGGGGATTTCGCCGCGCGGCAGAGGATGATCGAGCGCAACCTGCGGCTGGTGGTGAACATCGCCAAGCACTACGTGAACCGCGGGATGGCGCTGCTCGACCTGATCGAGGAGGGCAACCTCGGATTGATGCACGCGCTCGAGAAATTCGACCCGGAACGCGGCTTCCGCTTCTCCACCTACGCCACCTGGTGGATCCGGCAGAACATCGAGCGCGCGATCATGAACCAGTCGCGCACCATCCGCCTGCCGGTGCACGTGATCAAGAGCCTGAACGTGATCCTGCGCGCCCAGCGGCACCTGGAGGCCCATTCCGAGCGGGAGTCGACGCCGGAGGACGTGGCGCACCTGCTGGACCGTCCGGTGGAGGAGGTGCGCAAGGTGCTGGGCTTCAACGAGCGCATGGCATCGCTCGACGCGCCCCTGGACATCGACCCCATGCTCTCGATCGGCGAGTCCATCGCCGACGACAGCCATCCGGGCCCCGACGCGTGCATGGAGCAGGCCGAGATCCAGCGATATGTCCAGGAGTGGCTGGGCCAGCTCACCGACAAGCAGCGCAGCGTGATCGAACGGCGCTACGGGCTCAATGGCAGGGAGACCTGTACCCTGGAGGTGCTCGCCGAGGAGCTTTCCCTCACCCGCGAGCGGGTGCGCCAGATCCAGCTCGAGGCGCTGCACACCCTGCGCCGCATCCTCAAGCGCCGCGGAGTTTCCAAGGACGTACTGCTGTAGTCGCCAGTCGTGGGTCCGGCTTCAGCCGGACATGCGGAGTCCGAATGAATGCGGACCCACGACGGACCGCTGACGTCAGCCCAGCCGGCGCTGGACGTTCCTGCGGAACGCCTCCGCCTGGGAGGGCTCGGGCAATTCCCGGCACAGGGCGCTGAGCGCCGCGTCCAGGGTGGTGGCGGTCGCCCACACTTCCTTGCACAGCAGGTCCGCGATCGGGCCGATCAGCTCCGTCAGCTCCTCGGTCACCGCGGTCCTGATATCCGGGCTGAGGGCCGCCGCGCCATGGGTTGCCGAGGGGTGCTTGGCGCCGCCGCGGCTTTCGATCCGGGACAGGATTTCCGCCGTCGGGGGCAGCTCCATGCGCGAACCCCGGGGAGCGCCCTCCGCGAAGCGCGAGACCCCGGGCTCCACGTCCGAGCCGGCGAGGCTTGCGAGGGCTTCGGTGCCGTGCTCGTTCTGGTAAGACAGGGACACGATTTCCCCGTGGTCGAGGCCCACCTGCACCAGACGGCGGTTCATGGTGGCGAAGTAAAGCGTTCCGCTGCGACGGTCCGCGCACAGCCGGCGCAGCTCCTCGGCCAGCACCCGGGTGAGCCCCGAAGGGGGTGTCATCGCCATCCGCTAACTCCCGGTCCCGGTCATGCCCGCCTGCGCAGCCGGTCGAAGGCCATGCGTATGCTCACGGCCATGCGGTCGATGGCGCGGGCCAGGGCGCCGATCTCGTCCTGCCGCTCGGTGCCCACCACCTTGCTGGAGAAATCGCCGCGGCTGATGCCCTCGGCGAGCTCCGTCAGCTCGCGGATGGGCCGCGCCAGCTGGGCCGACAGGGTGTAGGCCACCGCGGTCACCAGCAGCAGGGCGCAGGCGGTGAGGATGAGCGCGTTGCGGTTCGATTCCAGCAGCGGCGCGAAGGCCTCGTTGTAGTCCTGCTGCACGATCAGCGTCCAGCCCAGCGCGGTGCGGGTCGTGAACGCCACCACGCGGCTGCCGCCTTCCTCGAACACCACCGGTTCCTGGGCCGATTCCTTCATGCGCAGCGCGGGATGGCTGCCCAGGTCCTGCAGCGCCTGGGAAACCTTCTCCGGCCGGCCATGGGCGATCACCCGGTTCTTGTCATCCACCAGAATGGCATGGCCGGTGTTGCCGATGCGGGTGCCCACCACCGCCTGGGACACGTCCACCAGATGCATGGCGAAGGCGATGACGCCGGCGGTCTGCCCGTCCGGCCCGCGGACCGGCGCGGCCAGGATCAGCGCCGGCTTGCCCGTCGTGCGCCCGATCAGCACTTCCTGTCCCAGGGGCTGGCCACTCATCACCTGACGGAAGTAGCCGCGGTCGCCGTAGAAGACCAGAGGATTCTCGTCGCTGCGGGCCACGTTCTGGCCGTCGGGGCGGACGGTGAACACCAGGTAGGCCCACTCGTAGCCCGCCTGCACCGCCTTGAGCACCGGGCGCTGCCGGGTGCCGTCCATGGACATCACATCCGGCAGCGCCGCGTTCTCCCGCAGGGCCCGCAGGTTCATTTCGGTCCAGCCGTCGGCTCGCGCCGCGAGCCCCTCGGCGGTGTGTTTCAGGTTCTGGTTCTCGTTCAGGCGCCAGTCGCGCTGC
>DASTHR010000249.1:0-5757 GCA_035718105.1 Burkholderiales bacterium | reverse complement strand
GTCGCCCCGCCGCGTGAAGCCGTTGCAGTGGACGGCGAAAGTGAGGACGCCGAAGAAACGGGCCGCGGCACGCTCGATCAATGCAAGGGGCGGCGCGGCCGGGCCCTCGACCACCGCATAGCGCTCATCGCGCCAGCCGCTGATGACACCCTTCTCGGCGAGCCGCCCGATCACGCCGGCGAGCGCCTCGGTGCGTTCGCCCTCCGAACCCAGCAACGGCGACAGGGTCGCGACCCGATTGTCGAAGTGAAACAGGCCTGGCCAGGCGCGCAGGTGCTGCGCGAGGTCGAGGCGCACCCAGCCGGCATCACGATTGCCGAGGCGAAAGCGCAGGAAGCGCGCCGGATCGAAGGCCCGCGCCTGCCGCAGGACCGCAAATTCCCGCCGCCCCGGCGTGCCGGCACGGGAGCGAGGGGGAAGACTCTCTGTCAAGGTTGCTTGGGGCTGAGCGAGGCGTGGAGTTCGGAAAATGATGGAGATAGTCTCCCGCAATTGGTGCGCTTGCCAAAACCGGACAATCACCCTAGCTCCGCCATGGCCGTCGTCGGGGGCAGTAGCGCTTCGCCAAGACAATAGGGTAAGCTGAAATGGTGCTTCGCGTAATCGCCCTCCTAATAATGCTCCTCTTGCCGCTCCAGTTCGCGTGGTCGGCATCGCATTACATTTCAGGGCATGCGGACAGCGAAGCAGGGGTGGCTGCACCCCATGGCCACGATGACCATGGCGTGAGTGGCCATCATCACCATGACGCCGGGGTTGTCGGAGACGACGGCTCCCCGGACCGGAGCCACGCCAACGGCCATGGTGAGGACGGCGACGGCGGCGGCCACTTCCACCCCGTATTCACCCCCCTGGGCATTGAAGCGGACCTGCGCCTGGAGGAAACGTCCTCGGCCGGCCCGCCGATTCATCCGCCCGCCTCTTTCACGCCGCATATTCCTCCGCTGTTCGACTGGCCGCCGGCGGCTCGCGTCTAGCCCCCGGCGGATCGTCTTTCTCCGACGCTGCGATGCACAGCGCGTCGCGAGCGCATTTCCCGCCGGTGCCCTCGCTCCGAATTTCGACTCACGAGGAGACCGATGCGACGCCTGCTATTCGCTGTACTGTTGTGCCTTCCACTGGCCGCCTGGGCTCAGGCCACCGCCCTGACGGAAGCCGAGGCCCTGCGCCGGGGCCTGTCGCGCCCCGACCTGGCCGACCTGGAGCGCGCGAGCGTGGTGGCCGCCGAGGCCGACGCCCTGGCGGCGGGCCTTTTTCCCAATCCCACTCTCGGCTACACGCGCGACGCCGGCCGGGGCACCCCGGAGTCCAAAGAAGAAACCTGGCAACTGTCGCAGACCTTTGACCTGTCCGGGCGCCGCGGGCTGCGCCAGGACGCGGCCGGGCGCCGGGTGCAGGCGGCGGCGGCGGGGAACACGGGACGCCGGGCGGAGCTGGCGGCCGAGATCCGCCGCCGCTTCTATGAGACGCTGCACGGACAGGAAGTCGTCCGCGCCACGGAAACCTGGACCCGCCAGTTTGCGCGAATCGAAGGCCTTGTCGAGCGGCTGGCGCGAAGCGGCGAGGCTTCCGGCTACGACCGGCGCCGGCTGGCCCGGGAGCGCCAGGCGGCGGAGGCCCGGCTGGCCGGCGAGATGGCTTCACTGGATCGTTCCCGGGAGCGGCTCGCCGCCCTGATCGGGCAGCCGGGTGCCCTGGGCGGGCCGATTGCCGGCGTGCTGCTGCCGCCGCCCCCGCCGCCGATGGAATCCTCCCTGGCCCGGCTGGAGCAGCGCCCCGACCTGCTGGCACTGTCGCGGCGCGCCGAAGCCGCCGACCTCGAGGGCCGGGCCGCCGCCCGGGGCTGGATTCCCGAAGTGACCCTCGGGGTCGGTCCCAAGCGGGTGGAGGAAGGCCTCACGCGGGACAGCGGCCTGGAGGTCAGCGTCTCGATTCCCCTGCCGCTGTTCGACCGCCAGCAGTCGGGCGAGCGGCGAGCGGCCGCGGAGGCGCTGCAGGCGCGCGCGGAGTCCCGCCTGGCGCACACCCGCGCCGAAGGCGAGTTGCGCGGCCTGCACCGCCAGGTCGAACGGCTGGCCGCGGCGGCCGCCGCGTACCGGGACCGCGCGGTCGCCGCCTCCTCCGACCTGTTGCGCATCGCCGAAGCCGCCTACCAGGGCGGCGAATCCACCCTGCTTGAGCTGCTCGATGCCTACCGGGGCGCGCTGGACGCCGAGACCACGGCCCTCGACCTCGAATGGAAGGCGCGGGAGGCCCGCATCGAGTACGACCTGTTGACCGGGAGTGTCTTCGAATGAACAGACTCATCGTTTCCCTTTGCGCCGTCGTGCTCCTCGCCGCCTGCGGCGACAAGCGCCCCGGCGCGGACCATGGCCACGGCGCCACCGCCCACCCCGAGGCCGGCCACGGCCACGAGCACGGGGCCGGCGGCGAAAAGATCACCCACTTCACCGACCGGACCGAGCTCTTCGTCGAGTTTCCGCGTCTCGTGGCGGGGGAGAAGTCGGCCTTCGCCGCGCACCTGACCCGGCTCAGCGACTTCCGCCCCCTGGGCGCGGGAACGGTGACCGTGCGCCTCTCCGGCGGAGGGCATCCCGAGGAGGCGTTCGCCGTCGCCGCGCCGGCCCAGCCCGGCATCTTCCGGCCGGAAGCCCTGCCGCGCCACGCGGGCGAACGGGAACTGGCCATCGAGGTGGCCACCCCGGAGTTCAGCGTCCGGCACCTGCTGGGGCCGGTGACGGTGTATCCGGACCGCAAGGCCGCCGACGCGGCCGGCGCGGGGCACGACGACGACGGCGGCATCGGCTTCACCAAGGAGCAGCAGTGGAAGGTGGATTTCGCCACCGCCGAGGTGGCGAGCCGGCCGGTGCGCGTGGCGGTGGCCGCCACCGGCGTGCTGCGCGCGGCCCCGGACCGGGAGGCGCTGCTCACCGCGGCGGCGCCCGGCCAGGTCCAGCCGGCGGGAAAGTTTCCCCGGATCGGGCAGGCGGTGAAGAAAGGCGAGGTGCTGGCGTATCTGGTGCCGCGCCTGGGCGGCGACACCGACCTCGCCTCGCTGCAGGCGGCGGCGCGCAAGGCCCGCGTCGAGCTGGAGCAGGCGCGCCAGGAGCGCGCGCGCATGGAGAGCCTGTACCGGGACGAAGCCGTGCCCGAGAAGCGCCTGCTCGCGGCCCGGGCGGCGGAGGAGTCGGCCCAGGCGGAGTTCGACGCGGCCCGGGAACGGCTGGGCCAGTACGGGGGCGCGGGCGGCGGCGTGCCGATCCGGGCGCCGGTGTCCGGCACCGTCGCGGACGTGCGGGTGTCGCCGGGGGCTTTCGCCCAGGAAGGGGCGCCGCTGTTCCACATCGCCGACCGCGGCGTCCTGTGGCTCGAGCTGCGCGTCGCCGAGTCCGACGCCGCCCGCCTCGGCACTCCGAGCGCAGCGGCATTCCGCGTCGAAGGCATCGAGCAGTCGTTCGCGATCGAGCCCGGGAAGAACGGGCGGCTGGTGGCGATCGGCGGCGCGGTGGATCCCGCCACGCGCACCCTGCCGGTGGTGTTCGAGTACACGGCCCCGGATCGGCGGCTGCCCATCGGCATCGGCGTGACGGCCGAGGTGTTCCAGGGCGGCGCGCGGGAGGTCCTCGCCATCCCCGCCTCCGCCGTGCTGGACGAAAGCGGGATGGCGCAGGTGTTCGTGATGACCGGCGGCGAGTCCTTCGAGCGCAGGCCGGTGCGCCTGGGCGCGAGGGACGGCGACTGGGTGGAAGTCGTCGAGGGGCTGGAGCCGGGGCAGCGGGTGGTGTCCCGCGGCGCCTACCTGGTCAAGCTCGCCGCCACGAAGACCGGCGAAATCGGCCACGGCCATGCCCACTGAACGGGGGACCAAGCCATGATCGGACATGTCATCGCCTGGTCGCTGCGCAACAAGCTCTTCGTCGTCGTGGCGGCCGTGCTGCTCCTCGCCTGGGGCGGCTGGCAGGCCGCGCGCACCCCGGTGGACGTATTCCCCGACCTCACCGCGCCCGCGGTCACGGTGGTCACCGAAGCCCACGGCATGGCGCCCACCGACGTGGAGACCCTGGTGACCTTCCCCATCGAGACTGCGCTCAACGGGGCGCCGGGGGTGCGGCGGGTCCGCTCGGCCACCAAGATCGGGCTCTCGGTGGTCACGGTCGAATTCGAATGGGGCACGGACCTCTACCTCGCCCGCCAGGTGGTGGCCGAGCGGCTGCAACTGGCGCGCGCGGCGCTGCCGCCCGACATTCCCGCGCCGGCGATGACGCCGGCGGCCTCGATCATGGGGGAGATCCTGTTCATCGCCCTCATATCCGACCAGCACAATGGCATGGAACTGAAGACCGTCGCGGACCAGGTGCTCAAGCGTCGCATCCTCGCCGTGCCCGGGGTGGCAGAGGTCGTACCCATCGGCGGCGACACCCGGCAGTTCCAGGTGACGCTGAAGCCGGAACGCCTCGCCGCCCACGGCCTGACCCTGGACGAGGTCACCCAGGCCCTGCGGGACGCCAATCAGAACGCCACGGCTGGCTTCTACGTCGAGGCCGGGCAGGAATACCTGATCCAGGGGCAGGGGCGGATCACCGCGGCCGAAGACATCGCCGGCACGGTGATCGCGGTGCGCGCGGGACAACCGGTGCTGGTGCGCCATGTCGCCGCGGTGGGCATCGGCGCCGCGCCGAAGCGCGGGGTCGGCTCCTTCAACGGCAGGCCGGCGGTGGTGCTGGGCATCCAGAAGCAGCCCGGCGCCAACACCCTGGAGCTCACCGACCGCCTCGACCACACGCTCGAGGAAATCCAGGCGGGACTGCCGGCAGGGATGAAGATCGAGCGCCACATCTTCCGCCAGGCGGACTTCATCCGCGTCTCCATCGACAACCTGATGACGGCGCTGTACGAGGGCGCGGTGCTGGTGGTCGTCATCGTGTTCGCCTTCCTGCTCTCGGCGCGGGCCACGGTCATCACCCTGCTGGCGATACCGCTGTCGCTGGTGGCGGCGATCCTTTCGATGAAGGCCCTGGGCGTCACCATCAACACCATGACCCTGGGCGGCATGGCCATCGCGCTGGGGGCGCTGGTGGACGACGCCATCATCGTGGTGGAGAACATCGTCCGCCGCCTGCGGGAGAACCGCGCGAGGCCCGCCGGGCAGCAGGCCGGCGCCGTGCACGTGGTGTACGAGGCGACGCGGGAAATCCAGGGCTCGATCGTGTTCGCCACCCTCATCATCATGCTGGTGTTCCTGCCGCTGTTCTTCCTGTCCGGGGTGGAGGGGCGGCTGATGGTGCCCCTCGGCTTCGCCTACGTGGTCTCCCTGGCGGCCTCGCTGCTGGTCGCGGTCACGGTCACCCCGGTGCTCTCGGCGCTGCTGCTGCCGCAGGCGAAGACCGTGCGCGAGGCCACGGAGCCCCGGTTCATCCACGCGCTCAAGTCGGGCTACCGCCGGCTGCTGCAGAAGACCGTGAGGCGCTGGAAGACGATTGCCGCGGTCAGCAGCTTGGCCCTCGCCGCGTCGCTCGCGGCGGCGGCCCTGGCGGGCCGCGCCTTCCTGCCGGACTTCAACGAGGGCACGCTGACCGTGAGCACCGCCACCCTGCCGGGGACATCGCTGGAGGATTCCGACCGCCTGGGCCAGATGGTTGAGCAGATCCTGCTCTCCCACCCCGAGGTGGTGGCCACGGCCCGGCGCACCGGCCGCGCCGAGGGCGATCCCCACGCCATGGACGTGTCGGCCTCGGAGATGGAGGTGACCCTGAAGAT
>DASTHR010000248.1:0-15957 GCA_035718105.1 Burkholderiales bacterium | reverse complement strand
GTGCCGGGTGCCGCTGACATTGGGAGTCTTGGCGGCATCGGCAACGCCCATGGCGACCGCCCAGGCGGCCACCACCAGCGCGGCGCCGGCCCCCGCCAGCCCGAGGTGCTTCCTAGCCATCGCGCGCCCCCAGGAACTGGAACACCGCGACGCGGCCGTTGAACATGTCGGCGACGAATACCCGGTTGTGCGAGTCCACCCAGACGCCCGCCGGGAGGAAGAACTTCCCCGTGGCCGCGCCCGTGCCGCCGATGCCGATCAGGAACTGCCCGCTGCGGTCGTAAACCAGCAGGTGGTCGAAGTAGGACTCCACCACGTAGACGTTGCCTTCCTCGTCCACCGCCACGCCCTTGGGCCGCACCATCTGCCCGACGAACAGGCCGCGCTGGCCGAACTTGCGGGCGATGACCTCGCCCTCGGCGCTGAAAACCTGCACCCGGTTGTTCATGGTGTCGGTCACATACAGCTCGCCCTGGGCGAAGCAAAGGTGGGTCGGGAAGTTGAACTCACCGTCCCCCTCGCCGCGATGGCCCAGCACCCGCAACAGGTTGCCGTCGTCGTCGAACACCTTGATGTCGTGGGCGTGGGTGTCGGCGACATAGATCTGCCCCCGCTCCGGATCGCGCGCGAGCCCGGTGGGCCGCTTGAGCAGCCCCTCGCCAATGACCCCGGTCCCGTTTCCGTTTGCGTCCATTCTCACCACGTATCCCAGCTCCGCATCTGCCACCAGCAACTCGCCGCCACGCCCGAGGGCGACCCCGATGGGTGCGAGGAACCTCTGGTTCCCGATGGTCCGCTCCCAGACCATGACCTCGCCCGCAGTCTCGTCAAAAACGTACACCGCGTTGCGGCTGGTGTCGGTGACGTAGACCCGGCCGCGCTCGTCGGCGATGCCGGACTGCGGCCGCTGCAGCACCACCGGCTCCTCCGGAAGTTCGAACAGCCCCACCAGCCAGTTGAACGCGCTTTCCGCCGCCGAGGCGGTTTCGGCGCCGGGGCGTACGAAGTTCGGCTGTCCCACCAGTTCGCCGGCGAACCGGAACCGCGGCACCTCCGGCGGCATCGGCCACAGGGGCGGATCCTTGGCCAGGGCCGGATCCAGCGCCAGGGTAAAGACCCCGCCATCCTTCCGGGTGGCGCAGCCCCCCAGCATCAGGCTCGCGCCCAGCACCATCAGGGCTGCGGCACGACCCCACGAGGTTTTACACAAGCACATAGCGTGCCAATTTTACCCGAGAACCCGCCCGGACCACCGGTTTCACCACCGCCCCGGGCCGCTGGTCTGATGCCCCCCGAAGATCTGGGTTTTCAGCCCCGGCTTGCCGGAATGGCACAGATCGCAGTTCTCGGGACTCCAGGCAATCTCGCCGTTGTGGCACATGCCGCAGAAACGCCCGTCTATGATGTCGGCCATCAGCACGTCGTTGCCGCCGGCCCGCATCTTGAAGCCCAGCTCGTTATGGCACACCTTGCAGCGGAAGCGGATGCGGTGGAACCAGTGGGGGAACACCACCGGCCGCATTCCCTCCTTCTCAGAGCGGTTGTTGATGAGCACATCCGCGTACTCCGCCGCGGCCGGCGCCATGCCTCCCAGCACAAGCACCGCCAGCAGCGCGGTCAGGGCGCGGCACAGCGCACTCACCTGGGCTTGCCCTTCTCCGGCGCCGACGCAGCCGGTGGCTTCGCGGGCACGGACGGCGCAGGCACAGCGGCCGCCGGCGCGGCGGGCGACGCGGATTTCCCGGCGCCAGCCGCCTGCTGCAGGCGCGCGCGCATGATGGCGATGGCCTCGTGCTGCGGCGTGCTGTGGCAGCGGTTGCACTCGGTGAGCGGAAAGGCCACGGCGCCGTGGCACTGGCCGCACTGCTCACCGTCCAGGATCTTCTGCATGCTGAGCTTGTTGGCCCCGGCCTTGGACTTGAACAGGTGCTCGTGGCAGTTGGAGCAGTCCAGCCAGAGGGTGTGCTGGCGGTGGGGAAACTTCACCGCCGGCATGCTGCCGCCGATGCTCAGGTAGTTGTCCAGGTCCAGCAGGTTGACCTTGGTCTCGGGAAATATGTTGGTGCGGGGCTCGATCTCTCCCTGTTCCAGGGCGCGGACCCAGCGTACCTTGTTGCCGGCGGTATCCGGGGACAGCTTGGACAGCGCCTCGGCGGGCTGCTGCAGCAGGCGCACCGCCGGGGAGGTGGGGTCGTGGACCCCGTCGTTGGCGAGCTGCTGCCAGCTGCGCTCCTGCGCCGGGGCCGAAGCCGCCGCCAGGAACACAACCAGCGCAAGCGCCCGCCGCGCGAGCCGTGTCGCGGATCGTTGGAGCATCTGGGAGCTCAGCCGGGGATGAATATGCCCGCGGCGCGTATCCCCTTTATCAGCTCCCTGGTGGAATCGTCGAGCTTCTTGATGGCCCCTTCGAAGTCATTCTTCGCGGCCAGCGCCTCCGCCTCCTTGCGCAATGCCTCGGCCTGCTTCACGCGGTCGCGGATCATCGGGTCAAGGGAACCGTCCTTGCCCTCCACCAGGACCTTGATCAGCATCTGGTGGGTGTCGTTGCGGTCCACCTCGTAGTGGTACTCCTGCTCCTTGCTCTCGAACTTCAGCTCGCGCACCAGGGTGTCGCCCTGGCGCAGGTTCTGCACCGCCACCTTGGCCGTGTAGTAGGCCTGGTCCAGCGTCGCCCGTCCCTGCTCGACCTTCCCGGCGTCGCGCTGTTTCACCGCCTCCGCCACCAGCTGGTCCACCTTCTTCGCCGCCTCCGCCGACTGCTGGCCGGCCTTCTTCTCGGTGGACACCCGCTTCAGGGCATCCTGCAGCGCCTTCACGCTCTCCAGCCGGTTGTCGAAGTCGCGCTGCTTCTTGTCCCCGGTGATCTGCTCCGGCTCGGACTTGCGCACGCTGCCGATCATCTCCCGCGCCGCCTGGTCCAGATAAGAGTTGGCGGCGGCATAGTCGCCCGCTTCGTAGGCCTTGGTGGCCTGCTGGTGCAGTGCGCGCGCGCGGTCGCGCCGCTTGGCCGCCTCATCGCCGCCCGCAGCGTCCACCTGCTTCGCGGCGGAGGATTTCTCGATCAGCGTCTTCACCGAGTCCAGCCGGCGTTCCACGCTTTCCTTGGTGGGCGTCGCCTGGGGCGCCTGCACCTGGGCCGCCGCGGGCAGGGCAACCTGCGCCGCGAACACGAGGGCTGCAAGGGTACGGATGAATCGGTCACGTTTCTGGTTCATATCGGTCTCTGCTCATTGTAGAGAAATGACGCCCGCCGCCCGCAGCGCCTCCCGGACCACGGCAATCGCCTCCTGCGCCGCGGTCATCGCCTCGTCGTCGCGATTGCTCAGGCCGAGGTCCTGCGCCCTGATGTTGAGGGCCCGCCCGCGATCCACCGCGGCCCGCAGCGCCCGCGCCCGCTCCGGGGTCGCGTTTGCCCGCAGCGCGGCGATTCCCGCCAGGTCCTCGTAACTCTGGTAACGGGCGCTCGCCGCCGCCAGCGCCGCCGCGCCCGTGGCGCCGGCATTGCCCGTGCCCGCCAGCAGCCTGGGCGCCGACTCCAGCACCGCCTCCGCGGCCTGGTCCATGGCGCGGGACGCCTCCGCAAAATCCCCCTTCTCCGCCAGGTCCTGCGCCAGTCGCACCAGCTCCCGCACCCGATCCATCTCGGGCTGCGTCACGCCCGCGCGCCCCGCGCTCATGATCAGCGATGCCTGGAAGGTCTGGACCGCCCCCAGCAGCTGCGCGTAGCGCGCCCGCGCCTGCCCGGCATCCGCCGATCCGCCTTCGGGCACCAGCCGCACCGCCAATCCGAGGCGCCGCAGGGACTCCGCCGCCAGCTCGTCCGCCGCCTCCAGGTTCCCCTCGTCCAGCGCGGTCCGCGAGCGGGCAAATGCCGCGCGCGCTTCGGCCAGCAGGCGCAGCGCCTCCTCGTTGCCGCTGGCGCCGACGCGGCGCGCTCCCGCGGAGCGGTTGATCATGCTGTCGGCCAGCTTCAGTTTCTGCTCCACCGCCGCCCGTTGCTGCAGCCGCTCGCGCTCCGCCGCCACCCGCTCGTCCGGCGCCTCTGCCGCCGCGGCCGCCGTGGCCAGCGTCAGGGCCGCGAGCAGGACGGCAGGCCTCACTTGGCCGCGCCGGTCTGGGTCGGAAGATCCTTTTTCTTCGAGTGGCAGAGCCGGCACTCAGAGATCGGGAACGCCACCTTGCCGTGGCACACGCCGCACTTCTCGCCGAGCATGATGGCCGCCATGCTGATCTGGTTCGCGCCCTTTTGCGGGATGAAAATCGCCGGATGGCAGTTCGAGCAGTCGAGCCACTCGGTGTGCTGCTTGTGCGGATACACCACGTCCGGCATCGAGCCCTTCACCTCGCGCACGATGTTGAGGTCCATCACCACCGGCTGCGCCTTCGGATCCGCCTTGTCGTAGCGCGGCGCGATCTTGTTCTGCTCCAGCGCCTGCACCCAGTTCACGTAAGTGCCGGCCGTGCTCCTGGGCAGGTTGTTGAACGCCTGCAGCGGCGGTTGCAGCAGCGCCGTGCCGTCGTTCGCCGGATCGTGGATGCCGGATTCCATGGCCGGCAGGTTGCGCTTGGAAGCCGGACGCAGCAGACGGTTGAAGGTGTTCACCTCGGAACTGGAGATCGGTTCCGCGGCGGCGGGCCTGGCCGCCGCCGCGGCCGCCGGTGCGGAGGGTTTCGCCGGTTCGGCCGCCGGTGCGGAGGGTTTCTCGGCTGCCGGGGCCGCGGGTTTCGCCGGTTCCGTCGCCGGCGCCGCCGCGGCCTTCTCGGCCGGCTTGGCACCGCCACCGGCCTGGGCCACCATGAAGTCCACCGCCGCCTTCACCTGGGCATCGGAGAGGGTGGGATTGCCGCCCTTGGCCGGCATGCCACCCTTGCCCTTCAGGGCGCTCTGGTACAGTGCCGCAGTCCCGCCCTTGACCCGCGGTCCCCAGGCCGCCGCGTCCCCCAGCTTCGGGGCCCCGGCAACCCCGCTGCCGTGGCAGGCCACGCAGGCCTTGTCGAACACATCCTTGCCCTCGCCGCCACCGCCTGCGGCGGCGGGCTTTTCCGGCGCTTTTTCCGCAGGCTTTTCGGCGGCCTTGTCCGCCTTCCCGCCCGCCTGGGCCACCATGAAATCCACCGCCGCCTTGACGTCGGTGTCGGAAAGCTTGGCGTTGCCCCCTTTCGCGGGCATGCCGCCCTTGCCCTTGAGTGCGCTCTGGTAGAGCGCGGCGGTCCCGCCCTTGACCCGCGGCCCCCAGGCCGCCGCGTCCCCCAGCTTCGGCGCGCCCGCGACCCCGCTGGCGTGGCAGGCGATGCAATTACCCTCGTAAACCGCCTTGCCGTCGGCCGCCAGGGCCGGCACCGCGGCCATCGCCATCACGACCCCCAACACCCCTCGCATGCTGTTGCGCATCATCGGCCTCCTGCCTTACTTTCCGGCCGCCGGTTTCCCGGCCGCCGGTGCGGTTTTGCCGGCCGCGGGCGCGGCCGATGGGGCGGCCGGAGGCTTGGAACCGGGCGCCACCAGGCGCTGGATCGTCGCCTCGTGTACCTGGGTCGGCGTGCCCGGCTTGCCGGAGTGGCAAAGGTTGCAGTTTTCCACCGACCAGGCGATCTCGCCATTGTGGCAGGCGCCGCAGTACTCGCCGTCGATGATCTTCACCATGTTGATCTGGTTGCCCCCCGCCTGGAACTTGAAGCCCAGGTCGGCATGGCACACCTTGCAGCGGAAGCGCACGCGGTGAAACCAGTGGGGAAACACGACGGGGCGCATGCCCGCCGCGTCGGAGTAATTGTTGATCACCACGTCGCCGTATTCGGCATGGCTGTCTGGAACCGGCAGCAGCAGCGCGGCCACCGCAGCCGCCAGCGCCATCAGAAGCTTCCTCATCCCCAGGGTCCTTTGCACGCGCAGAATTTGAACAACAGGAATACCGCTCATCGAATACCACGGATCGCGAACCGGTCTCCGGCCGTGAGCCGGTTCGCAGCTTCAGACAACGCCACCGCGGCCATCGTTCAGAATCCGAGCCGCCGGATGATGCGGATGCCCACCTGCCATCGGTCGGTGGCGCCCACGTTGTCGACGTCAATTGTATTGACTATTGCTCGCAGTTCCAACTCGGTTTTCCCGATGTTGTAGAGCAGGCGGTTGTCCCACTCCAGGGCGGTCTCGTTGATGTCCCCGGTGCCGATCCCCGCAAACACCGGAAGCGCCGTCAACAGGTTCCCCTCGTTGCGCTTAACGTCGTTGGTGTAGGTGCGCAGATTGGAGGTGAACACCAGCCGCGGCACATTGAACACCCGGAAATGGCTATACCCGAGATTGGCGTTGTAATAGGTCTGGGTGGTCCGGATCCGGTTCGTCAGCACCTGGTTCACGATCGGGCCGATGCCCGGATTGTCCCGGCTCTCCTGGGTCCACTGCATGGTGAGGTTCCCGTTCCAGGCCGAGTACCGGGATAGCTGGCCGCTGAGGGTGGCCTGGGCGTTGACCAGCAGGAAATCGCTCTCGATGTCGCCGCGGGTGATGAAATCGGACGCCGAGAGCGAAGCCGTGGCCTGGGTGCTGCCGAAGCTGCGGGTCCAGGACATGTTAGCCCCGATATTGGCCGAGCTCGTGCTATCGAACGCCCCGCTGCCGGCGGTGGTGCCCAGGCCCAGATTGGCGTTGACGGTGGTGTCGCCGCCCCACCACTGCCCCAGGTAGCGGGAAATCGTCTGGGCCAGCGCCGCGTTCGCGCTGGTGCCCGCGGCGTCGCCCCCCGCCACGTTGTTCACGGTGCCGGAGACATTCCAGAAATACTGCCATTCCGCGAGCGGGATCACGTCAGCACCGTAATAGCCGCTCACCACCGTATTGGTGAAGGTCTCGGTGTCGCTGGTGTTGACGGTGAAGCTGCCCGAGAAAGTGGTGTTGCGGTTGTAGTAGTAGCTGCCCGCCACCGCCGCCGCGGCGTCGTAGCCGTCGGTTTCGCTGAAGGCGGTCTTGCTGCTGTTGGTGGCGTAGCGCAGGGTGCCGAAGGCGGTGACCGGCACGTCGTCGGGCAGCCAGTTGGCCAGGCTGTAGAGCTGGGCGAACTGGGTCTCCGTGTCGCTGAACGGGGGCTGCGTGATTTCGGTGTTGCGCAGGCTCGCGACGCTGTTCACGTTCCAGCGCGCCGAGGGCAGCCAGGTGTGCTGCGCCACGGCATTGAAGTTGTCCGAGGCGTAGCCGTCGTTGCGCCGGTTGCGGTCGTACTGCACGCCCGCCGCCAGGGACTGGTTGGCGATGCCGTAGCTGCCGTTGATGATGAAGACGTCGAGCGTGTCCTCGATGTCCGGAACGTTGGTATAGGTCTGGTTGAGGATGCTGCGGTCCCAGGAAAAGGCGTAGCTTTGGTCTCCGCGCTGGGTCTGGTAACGCTGGCGCACCCCCATGCGCAGGTTGTCCTGGGTCTGGTCGAAAAGGGTGGCGTCGGTGCGGGAGTCGGCCTTGTCGATGTACGCTTCGAAGGGGAAGCGACTGAAAGGGAACACGCCCACGCTGCCGCCGCCGTTCCAGGCCCAGGTGGTCTGCTCCGGGCTTCCGCCGACGAGGCCAACGCCGCTGTCCCGGCTATCGGTGTTGTTGTAGAACGCGCTCACGCCCAGGCTGCCCCTGAGCTGCGCAAACCAGGGCTGCCACAGGTAGGTATCCGCGGTGCCGAGCAGCGTGGTGTAGGCGTTGAAGGTGCGGGCGTCCAGGTCTTCCGACTTGTCTATGAAATAGTCGACGCCCACCAGTCCAGTCCAGCGCAGGAACGGGCGCGCCAGCCTCCAGTTGATGCTGGAGAGCAGGTCGGTCTGGCGGCCACGCGCCGGCGCGGCGCTTCCCCCGCCCTGCGCCGGCGGCGCCTGGGCGAAGCGCAGCGGTTCGCTTACCGACGTGGATTCGCTGCCGGCGCCGATGTCCGGCGCCACCACCACCGCAGGCGGGACGCCGATGCCTGGCGAGGCGGCAGGCGCCGGCGCCATGCCGGGCACGGTGGCGGCGGCGAGCAGCAGCCGTTCCGGCGTCCCTGACCCGGCCGGCGCGCCCGCGGGAGGCAGGCTAAACTCCGTGGCGGCGGGACCCTGGGCCTCGCCGCCCCAGCCTAAGCCGGCCCAGGCGAGCGCCGCGGTTCCGATTGCAACGCAAACGGGTTTGCGCCGCAGCCGGCGGGGTGGCTCACGCACGGGGCTCCCCGCGGCGATGCAGCCGGGTGTCAGTGCGCCGTGGTGCCGGTGGCCTTTGAGGCCTCGGGTTCAGCAGCCAGCGGCAGGAGCTTCGATTCGTCAATTTGCACCTTTGCGTTCTGTCTCAACTGCGCAAGGAATGACTTCCACGCCTGCTCGGCCTGCTCTCTCTGCCAGAGCGCGCGAGCGCGCTCCTGAACCTCTCCGAATGTTTTTTGTTGTTCCGGCTGAATTTCGTCCAGGCGCAGGATGGCGATGCCCTCCAGCACCTGCACGGGGTCCGCGGCGGTCTCGCCCGGCTTGAGCTTGTCCAGCACCTCCTGGATCGGCCCGGGCAGCGTGCCCAGGTGCAGCCACCCCATGTCGCCTCCCTGGGCCCCCGACGGGTCGCCGGAGTGCAGCTTGGCGAGTTCCGCGAAACTCGCGCCGCCCTTGATCTTGGCGATGATGCGCTGCGCCTCCTCGTTGGCCCCCTTCCAGGCGCCGCCGCCCGAGGACGGATCCACCTTGAGCAGGATCACCGAAGCGCGCACCTTGCTCGGCTCGGTGAACAGCTTGGGATTCTTGTCGTAGAACGCCTTCAGGGTGGCCTCGTCCGGCGCCGGCACCTCCCGCACCTGGGCCTCCAGCCGCTGCAGCACGCTGCGCTCCTCGAGGTGCTTGGTCAGCCCGGGCAGCATCTGCTCCCGCGACTTCTTCCACTGCTCGCTGGAACCGTAGCGCTGGTCATACTGCGCGATCTCCTTGTTGATCGCCTCGCGATCGGGCTGGATGCCGCGCCGTTTCGCTTCCTCGAGCAGCAGGATTCGATTCACCAGGTTGTCCGCGACCTCGCGCTGCAGCTTGGCGACCTCGGCCTGGGGAGGCTGGCCGTGGTAGAACTTCTGGCGCGCCGCAGCCTGCAGGGCACCGCCGTACTCACCCCAGGTGATCACGCTGTCGTTCACGGTGGCGAAGGTGTCCGTGGCCTTGATTTCCGGCGATGCCTCGGGCGCCTTCGCGGCCCCCTCCGGAGTGGGTTTCGCGGCCGGCCCGGCCGGTGCGTCCGCAGGAGTCTGGGCCTGCGCCACGCAGACCGCGAGCAGCACGCCCATGAGAAGGATGCGTAAGTGGTTTCGCAACGGGGGCTCCTTAAGAGAGTTGCGATGTTACCCGCTCGTGACGATGCTCACAATCAGCGTCGGCAAGCGGCTGGAAAGGTCCGGCACCGGGCAAAAAAAAGCCGCGCCTGAGCGCGGCTTTTTTCGTCCGGAAAAACTACTTCACGTGGCAGGACAGGCAGACCGCCGAACCGGTGTTGGAGATCCGGAGGAAGGTCGCGCCCGCGGCCGGCAGGCCGCCCGTGGTCTGGCCGGACTCGACGTGGGGATCGTGGCAGGTCGCGCACTCCACGGAGGGGCCGTTGCCGCCGGCAAAGTTCCGGGTGAACAGGACCATGTCGCTGCGCTCCCGGCCCGCGGTGCCGCCGGTGGTGTTGACCCAGAAGTACTGCACGCCGTTGATCAGCTCGGTGGAGACGCCGTTGGTGCCGTTCTTGAAGTCCGGGTCGGCGCAGGTGCCGTTCACGGTGGTGCCGGTGCCGGTGATGCCGCCGCCGCAGTACTGGATGCCGATGGGGTGGTCGTTCCGCAGGTCCTGGGTCAGCAGGGCCGGGTTGATGCCGCCGGAGGTGTTGGGGTTGGTCATGCGGCCGTCCGCCGTGACGGTGCCGCCCACCCATGCGAAGTTCCGGCCGCTGACGCCGCCGCCGGTGGCGTCGTACGCGCCGCCGCCGGGGGCGTTGATCATGTTGTCCATGGCCTGGGTGCCGTCGTGGCAGGACAGGCAGGCGATGGACACGGAACCCACGCCCAGGATCTGGCCGTCAATGCTGGCGCTGTTCAGCGCGGCATAGGTGGAGTAGCCGGAGGTCGCCGGCAGGGCCTTGTTCCACAGCGGCGGGTTGGAGTTCGGGTTGCTGATGTCCGCGCCGTGCGGCGTGTGACAGAACACGCAGATGTCGCCCGTGTTCGTGACGTGGTTGTTCGCCGCGGTGGGCTGGGTGCTGGACAGGTTGTGCTTGGTGTTGGAAATGCCGGCGAGGGCCATGCCGCTCACCACCACCAGCCCGGCGCCGGTCAGCAGGGTAGCCAGCAGGGAGGACGGCTTGCGTTGCTTCACGTTCATGTTCGTTGCTCCTATTAGCTCGGTTTCGCTTTGGCGGTCACCCGCCGGTTTACCCAAAAGGCCTACGCGAGTCATTAGAGCAACAGTCGTGCCAGATTTGTCACCCCTCTTCCCTCCGCAGTCGCATCACCTTGTCCGAGCCGTCCGGAGCCGTGGACTCAGCCCTGAGGCCCAACAGCACCCCTATGATTAATTGATATTTTTTTCCACCACGAGGCTGCGGCTGGGCGTCCGGGCCGAGGGTATGGAGGCCGGAATCACAATCCCGACTGGAATGCTCGGCCAGGATTTGGGTTCGATCAGGGGAAAAACCCCTGCGTTGAGGGGGATCAACCTTCCCGAAACCGGGAAATTAGAGTCTCATTCCCGGAAACGGGAAGGGGCGTTACTACTTCTTTTCGGACGGTGGAGCGAAAATTGCGCGGCCCAGGTAGCCATCGTTCGGTTTGAGCGTATAGGGCCGGAAAATGTCCACCTTGCGGAACCACTGATCCACGAAATATATGCGCCCGTCCTCATCCACGGCGATGCCGGACGGCAGCAGGTACTCCCCGGGCCCCCCGCGCTCGTTGCGGTTGCCGACGTACATCAGCAGTTCGCCCTCGGGATTGAATATCTGGAAGTTGCCGAACGCGGCGTCCACCACATACACATTGCCCTCGGCGTCCGTAGCGATCTCCTTCGGTCGCGCGAACTGGCCCAGTTGCTTGCCCACCTTGCCGAAGGACTTGATGGGCTTGCCGTCCTTGTCGAACACCTGCACCCGGAAGTTGCCGCCGTCCACCACGTAGAGGCGGCCGTCCTTGCCGATGGCGACGTCCCGCGGCAGGTTGAAGTCGCCGAGCTCACCGCCGCGCTTGCCGATGTCGAAGAGGTGCTCGCCGGAGCGGCCGTCGAAAACCCGCACCCGGTGCTGCTCCGACTGCACGCCGCCGATGTCAACGACATAGACCCGGCTGCCATCCGGCGTCACCGTCACGCTGGACAGGCGGTCGAAGAATTTCGGCCCGCCCATGGCCAGCAGGAACTTGCCCTTGGGATCGTAGACCTTGACGCTCTTGCTGGAGGCGTCCGCGGCGTAAAGGTTGCCCGCCTCGTCCACGTCTATGCCCAGCGGCTTCTGCAGCGGATTGCGCTCGTCGTCGCCGAGCTTGTAGTACTTCCGGGCCGGGAAATCGAACACCTTGACCAGCCGGTCCACGGTGTCGGAGACGTATACCTTGCCCTGGTGCACCGCGACGGCATAGGGCTTGCCCAGACCCTCCGCGGTGGCAGTCTCGCCGGTGAGCATCATGCGCAGTTCGCTCTCGGAGCCGGCCTCCTGCACGTCCGCGCTGCTGAAAATGGTCCGCTCGTAGATGAAGCGCGGATCATCCGGGGGCGCGGGATAGACGATGGGTTTTGCTTCCTCCTGCTTCTCCGGCACGGTGGCGGGACCGCAGGAGGCAAGCGCCAGGCAAGGAATCGCGACGAATGCGATGCGTCGGAACATAACAGGTATTTTCATCGGCTCAATCATAACATCAGAGGACCCGCCGCCCGGATTCAGTTGGCATGGCAGGTGAGGCAGAGGCCGCCGATCTGCGTGGTCCTGAGGAAGGTTTCATTCTCGGAATGGGGATCGTGGCAACTGGTGCACTCGATATAGGGCACCACGCCCGCCCCGGATTCCCGGGCGTAAAGCGGCAGGTCGGTGCGGCGGCGGCTGGCGCCGCTGCCGGGCGAGGTCGGCACCCAGAACACCCTGCGATTCTCCACCGTCCCGCCCATGGCGGGATGGAAATGGCCGGTGGTGGTGCGAGGCGCGCCCAGGTCGTTGGGGATGCGGGAAATGCCGCTGCCCAGAAACGGCTGGTGGCCCGGAAACTCGCCGCGGTAGGGCACGCCCACCGGGTGGTCGTAGCCAAACGCCATCACCCCCAGGGCCTGGGTGGAATCGTGACACGACATGCAGGCGACCGAAGAGGAACCCACCGCGCGGCTGCCGCCGACACCGAGCCGGCCGATGTCGTCATAGGTGGCGTAGGGGCCGCTGCCGTTGGAGCGGTTCCACGCCGGCTCCGCCCCGGCGCTGGCGTCCTCGGGGGTGTGGCAGAACACGCAGATGGCCTCGTCTTCCGTCCCCGGCGGGGCATTGCGCAGCATCAGGTTGTGCTTGGTGTTGCGCACCCCCGGATACGACGCTTCGGGCAGCGCGAACAGCAGCACGCCCCCCAGGACCACCGCCAGGGCGATCAGGGTGAAAGCCGAAATTTTTCGCTTCACTGCTTCAGGCATTTGCGGCCAGCGGATAAATCAATCAAGGCATCGAAAGCACAAACTGTTCCAGGTAGGGTCGCGCGCCGGGTGGCGAGCACGGAACCCCGCGGATATAATCAGGCGCCTCGATTACCTCCCCACCACCAAGAACGCCTCATGCCGAAAAGCCATCCCGTCAGCCGGGCCGTCGCCGCGATTGTCGGCCCGATGCTTGCGGTCGGGCTCGCCCTCCCCGCGTATTCTCAAACGCGGGAAGGCAGCCGCACCGACAAGTCGACACCCGAGAAAATTTACCACAACTACTGCTCCGTCTGTCACGGCGACAAGGGTGACGGCCGCAGCCGGGCGCAGAACAGCTTTGTCCGCCCGCCCAAGGATTTCACGAAGACCGACCCGAAATCCCTGCCCCGCGACTACATGATCGCCATCGTGCGGGACGGCAAGGCCGGCACGGCGATGATCGGCTGGAAAACCCAGCTCACGGAGAAGGAAATCGAGCAGGTGGTGGATTACGTGCGCGCCCGGTTCATGGGTGCCGGTGCCGCCCCGGCGGAAGCTCCCAAGGCGCCCGCCGCCGCGCCCGCGGAAGCACCCCGGGCCGCGGCGGCGCCCGCAGCCCCCTCCGCGGATGCCGCGGCGGCCCTCGAAAAGCATATGGCCATGCCCTTTCCCAAGGGCCTCAAGGGCAACGCCAAGACCGGCGGCGCCTTCTACATGAAGAACTGCGCGACCTGCCACGGCGAAAAGGGCGACGGCAAGGGCCCCCGCGCCTACTTCATCAATCCCAAGCCCCGCAATTTCCTCGACGAGGCCTGGCGCAACCAGTTCAACCGTCCCCTTCTTTTCCAGGTGACGGCCAAGGGCAAGCTCGGCACCGAGATGCCCGCTTGGGACAAGGTGCTCTCCGATCAGGAGATCGCCAACGTCGCCGAGTTCGTGTTCGTCACGTTCGTCCGCCCCGCCAAGGCCGAGCAAACCGCCCGATGACCCGTTGGCTGGGCGCCGCGGTCGCGTTGCTGCTGGCAGCCGGCTGCGGCGGGGAAGCGCCGGCTCCGGCCCCGCCCGGTGCTACGTCCGCTGCCGCGGGGGACGACCACGAGCGCGGCCGCAAGCTCTACAATTTCCGCTGCTACTACTGCCACGGTTATTCGGGCGACGCCCGCACCCTGGCCGCCACCTACCTCGTTCCCGCGCCGCGGAACTTCACCGCCACCGACCCGTCCGCCCTGCCGCGGGAGCGCATGATCGACGCCGTCGCCAATGGCCGCCCCGGCACCGCCATGCAGAGTTTCGCCTCGGTGCTGGCGCCGGAGGAAGTCGCCCTGGTGGTGGATTTCGTGCGCCGGGAGTTCATGGAAAACCGGGCCCCCAACACGCGCTACCACACCGCCGCCAACGGCTGGCCCGACCACGAGCGCCACGCCGCCGCATTCCCCTTTGCCCTGGGCGAACTGGCGCTGGACACGCCCTGGGAGCGGCTCACGCCGGAACAGCAGGCCGGCAAGCGCCTGTTCCTGCGCACCTGCATCACCTGCCATGATCGCGCCCGGGTGAACGACGAGGGCAAACACTGGGACGCGCGGCCCCTGTCTTATCCGCGCAACCAGTACGTGCCGGGCGAGCCGGTGGATGCAACCGCCAGCGCCAGCCCCTACGCCATCCACGACATCGCGCCGACGCTCACCGGACTCACGCCCCGGGAGCGGCGCGGCGAGAAGATTTTCCAGGACAACTGCGCCTTCTGCCACGCGGCCGACGGCACCGGGCGCAACTGGATAGGCAGCTTCCTGGAGCCGCATCCCCGGGACCTCACGGACCCGGCCAACATGGCGACCATGACCCGGGAGCGGTTGCGCGGCGTGATCCGCAACGGCCTGTCCGGCACCTCCATGCCTGCCTGGAGGGACGTGCTCACCCCGGAGGAAATCGAGGCCGTGATCGACTACGTGGCGCGGGCGTTCCATCCGCTGGCCGGGACGGCGCCGGCGGGCAACGGAAAACCCCTGTAACGCCGTGGGCATGCTAGAGTACCCGACCAAAGCGCCATGATTTCCTGGGACCCCGCGATCCACAGCCTCGGCATCGCCGAGATGGACCAGCAGCACCGCTGGCTGGTGGAGATCGTCAATCACATGGACAGCGCCCTCGACGAAGCGGCGGACGCCGAGACGCTGAAGTCCATCCTGGACGAGCTCATCCAGTTCGCGGAGTTCCACTTCTTCACCGAGGAGCACTACATGCGGCGCCACGGCTATCCCGATGAGGCGCCCCACCGCGAGGGCCACCACCATCTGGTGGACCAGTTGCTGGAGCTCAAGCGCGACTTCGGCCCGCAGGACAAGAACCAGGCCCGCGGCGTGATCCAGTTCCTCGAGTCGTGGCTGCTGGTGCATATCCACCACGCCGACCGCCAGCTCGCCGATTACCTCCGCGCCCGCGGCGTCAAGTAAGCGCGAAGTTTCCGCAACTCCGTTGCGCCGCCGGAAGCCAGCCGGTGCGCGTAGCGGGTGGTCTCCGGCAGCCGGTAGCGTGTGACGCAGGCCATCACGAAGCCGATCGCGGTTTCGAGGCACACCCGGTGCCCGGTCGAGACATAGACCGGTTTCACGCCCCGGCGGGTGCGCAGCACCGCGCCGATCACCTCTTCGCCGTCGAGCAGCGGGCTCCAGCCGCCCTTGCGCCCGGGCACGTCGCCGTGGCCGCCCATGAGCCGGGTCTTGGCAACCCCGATGGAGGGAATGTCCGCGGCGAGCCCGAGATGGCTGGCGAGCCCGACGCGGCGGGGGTGCGCGATGCCCTGCCCGTCGCAGAGCAGCAGGTCCGGGCGCAGTCGCAGGCGGGCGAGCGCCTCCAGCGCGGCGGGGATTTCGCGAAACGAGAGCAGCCCCGGCACATAGGGAAAGCGCGTCAGCCGCCGCGCCACGGCGAAGTCCGCCGGCTCCAGCCCGGGAAAGGTGAGCACCGCGACCGCCGCCCGGGTCACGGTGCCGTCGCGCTCGAAACCCACGTCCACGCCCGCCACGTGCCGCACTGGGCCCAGCCGGTCCGCGGTCTCCACCCGGTGGCGGATGCGCTCCTGCAGCGCCACCGCCTCCGCCGGCGTCAGGTTCCAGCGATGCCGGAGCTTCATCGCCCCCCCGGCCTGCGCCAGGGAACCGCCTCCGGCACGGCGTCCCCGTGCTGCAGCAGGTAAAGCCTCATGCTTGTCCTCCTTCTTTGCACTTACTATAAGGCGGTAATGCCCCGCCGCAACCTCCACGTCATCGGTTTCGACGACGCCCCATTCGAACCCGGCCACCGCGGCGACGTGCCGGTGGTGGGCGCGGTGTTCTCCGGTCCGCGCCTGGACGGCGTGCT
>DASTHR010000247.1:0-2036 GCA_035718105.1 Burkholderiales bacterium | reverse complement strand
CTGCCCTCCAGCTCGTCATAGGGCAGCAGCCCGGCGAACAGGTGCTCCCCGCCGCCGGGCAGCGCGTAGCCCAGCAGCAGTCGCGAAAGCCCCTCGGCCCAGGTATGGCGCGTCTCCTCCGGCAGCCCCAGGCCGCGCCGGTGCGCCGCGTCCCGCCCCCAGCGCACGCCCGCCTCCCGCAGCCAGGTCCTGATCTGGGCCAGCTCATCCTCGGAGAGCCCGAAACGCCGCGCCACCGCCGACACCTGCAGCAGGTCCACCACCGTGGCGGCCTCGAAGCGGGAATCCGGCAGCGCCAGCAGGTCGAGGAAGGCCTTGAGCACCGGAGCCGCATCCGGCGCCGCGCGCCCGGTGATGGCATACGGGATGCGCCGCTCGGGCGGCACGGTCCCGAACACCGCCTCGATCACCGGCGCCGCCGCATCCAGCTCCGGCGTCATGACCACGACGTCAGCGGGTCGCAGGTCCGGCAGCGTCTCGAACAGGTGCAGAAGCTGGTCCTGCAGCACCTCCAGCTCCCGGGTCAGGCTGTGGCAGACATGGATGCGGAGGGAGGGGTCGGCTTCGGCCAGCGGAATGGCCGCCCCCCTCAAGTCCTGCAGCTCGACGATGGAGCGCTGCAGCCGGCCGAGCAGGGATTCCGCCGCCGGCGCCTCGAAGCGCTCCGCCTCCTCCACCCCCTCCTCCCCCATCAGGGCCGCGAACAGCGCCAGGTTGTCCCGGGGTTGCCGGCCCCAGGAGGCGAGCAGCGGGTGCCCAACCTCGGCGTGCTCCGCGGCGGCGTCGCCCTTGAGCCGGAGGCGGGCGAGGTCGCGCTCGGCGAGAATGTCGGCCCAGTATTCCCGGCAGGGATTCAGGACGTAGCAGCTCACGTCCACGTAGCGGGAAAGCTCGACGAACATCCCCAGGTAGAGCGGCGGCAGCAGCGGAACGCCGAACACGCTGATCGCCGGCGGCAGCAGCGAAGCGGGATCGGACCCCCGGCGGCGCAGCCGCTCCAGCTCGGCAAAGAACCGGGCGCGGGGATGCTCGGCGAAGAGCGTGCCGCTCGCACGCAGCAGTTCGCGCCACAGCCACGCCTGCCAGCGCTCCGTCTGCGGCGGCTCGAGCCCGATCAGGCGCCCTTCGGCCCAGGCCCGCAGCCAGTCCGGCCGGTGCACCAGGTAAGCGTCGAACACCGCCGCGATGCGCCGCGCCAGCGCCAGCCGCTCCCGCGCATCACGTGCCGCCCCATAGGCCCGCAACGGCGCGGCCTCCGGGTCCTCGGGGAGCGCCTCCAGGCGGCTGAAAATGCGCCAGGCCATCACCTCGGCGTCGAAGGGGGAGCGCTCGGGAATTCCCGGCACCACCCGCGACATCAACTGCCACAGGAACTGCGCCGGGTAGGGAAACTCGACGTTGGCGCAGATGCCCCGCGCGTCGGCGATCCGGTACTTCAGCCAGCGCGCGAGTCCGCTGTGGGGCACCACGACGACCTCGGCGCGCAGGTCCAGCCCCGCGGACGGCCGCTGGATGGCCGCGGCGAGTTCTTCCGATAACCGGTCAATCCGGTTGGACTGGATGATCTTGAGCATGAATCACTGAGTCTTGGGCAAAGTTGATCAGCAACAAACTTCAGCCGGCGCTGGTCGGGCTTGTGGATCCGCATTCATGCGGACATGCGGCGCGTGTCTCCTTCTGTCCGGCTAAAGCCGGACCCACAAGCCGGACCCACAAGCGGCACCTACGGAGCCGAGGAATGCCGCTGATCACATGGGCGAATGGACGACAAACTATCATCGTTCGCGCGGCCGATGGGAGTCGAGGGGACGCTCCCCCGGAAACCCGGAATATATCGTCATCCCCGCGCAGGCGGGGACCCAGTGTCTTCTGGTCGGCCGCGCATATGAAGCATCGGGGTCCCATCACTCCACCTCATCCCTTCCCTACCGCGCGAGCCACCAGCTTAGCAGCCCCGCGGAAGTCGTCACCACGAACACCAAGGTATCGGGTTCCTTTACCTTCCTGGTCAGCGCCCTGATTCTCCGCATGTCACC
>DASTHR010000246.1:0-3155 GCA_035718105.1 Burkholderiales bacterium | reverse complement strand
CGACCTCTCCGCAGGCGGGGTGCCCGACGCGGTTCCGGGGTCCGTCGTGCGCCGGGCCCTGGAGGCGCTGCAGGGGGCCGATCGCCGCATTCCCCCTGCGCTGCTTTTTTCGCTCCTGCGCGCCCGGCGGCAGACGGACTGAGGGCCGCCCCGATGGAAATCTCCCACCACCTGAGCATTCCGGAAGCCGAGATCGAGATCACCTTCGTGCGCGCCCAGGGCGCCGGTGGCCAGAACGTCAACAAGGTTGCGTCCGCGGCCCACCTCAGATTCGACATCCCGGCCTCTTCCCTCCCCGACGGGATCAAGGAGCGTCTGCTGGCACTCCGCGACAAGCGCATCAGCAAGGATGGGGTGCTGGTGATCAAGGCCCAGGCCCACCGTACCCAGGACAAGAACCGGGAGGAGGCGCTGGCGCGTCTGTGGCAGCTTGTCCGTGCGGTGGCGGTTGCCCGAAAGAAACGGATGGCCACCAAGCCGACCCGCGCATCGAAGGAGAGGCGTCTTCAGTCCAAGGCCCGCCGCGGGCAGGTCAAGTCGCTGCGCGGGAAAGTGACGCAGTAGGCCGACGGGAGGCGCCTAGGCGGCCAACGGCGATTGCGCGCCCAAGGGGGTTTTGCCCGGATTTTCGGGCCAGCAGCCCTCCAGCAGGCAGCGGTCATGCACGCAGCCATGGGTGCGCGCGCATTCCGGCTGGTCGTCGTAGACATGAGGCAGCACCTCGGCTGCGATCTCCGCGCCGTATACCTCGACCGGGCATTTCAGGCAGGGGTGCTGTTCCATGGCCTCGTCCCCATGTCCTCGGGGTCACTATTCAAAATTAGCACTCCTTATGTAGGGGTAAAGCGTATTCGATGCTGCAACGCAGCATACGCCTGTCCTTAGCGCGCT
Organism: Burkholderiales bacterium; assembly: GCA_035718105.1. Classification (GTDB taxonomy): domain Bacteria; phylum Pseudomonadota; class Gammaproteobacteria; order Burkholderiales; family UBA6910; genus UBA6910. Next base: position 2,264 of record DASTHR010000246.1, on the reverse strand, counting down.
ACCCCGGTGCTAAACTCGTTTTCCGGACGGGAGAGCGCGCAGCGTGAGCGATCAGGATCTGCAGATTGTCAGTCGGGAGGTTTGTTACGAGGGGTTCTACCGACTGGAGCGCATTGCCCTGCGCCACCGCTTGTTCGCTGGTGGCATGAGCCCGGTCATTACCCGGGAAATCATCGAGAAAGGCGACGTTGCGGCGGTGCTGCTCTATGACCCACGGCGCGACGAGGTGGTGATGATCGAGCAGTTCCGGATCGGGGCCCGCGACGATCCGCGGGGACCCTGGCTGCTGGAGATTGTGGCCGGATTGATCGAGCCGGGGGAGACGCCGGACCAGGTGGCGCGCCGTGAAGCCCTGGAGGAGGCCGGCTGCACCGTTATCGACCTGGTGCCCGTCAACACCTTCTACGTAAGCCCCGCCAAGACGTCCCAGCGCACCTGGCTCTATTGCGGCCGGGTGGACGCCTCTCGCGCAGGGGGCGTCCACGGTCTCCCCCACGAAGGCGAGGACATCCGTGTGGTGCGCCTGTCCGCGGAGGATGCTCTGGCGCTGGTGGGCCAGGGGAGGGCCGATTCCGCCTGGCCGCTGATTGCGTTATTGTGGTTCGCGCGCGAGCGCGAGGCGCTTCGCGCGCGCTGGATTGCCGGAGGCTGAAGCGCTGCCGGAATGCGCTTTTCCATCTCCGGTACATGGGCTATTCTGCCCGGTGCCGCTTGTCTGGTTTGAGGAGGCGGGATGCGGAGGCCGGATGCGACAGCGTCTGCCTGCAACAATCAACTTGATCGCAGGAAGGAGATATCGTCCATGAAACCCCTGACCATTGCGCCGTTCTTCGCCGGCGTGATTCTCGCCGCGGCGTCCGGCAGCCTGCTGGCCGCCGGCAAGCTCGACATTGGAAAGATGGAGTACGAGGACAACTGCGCGGCCTGCCACGGCTTGAAGGGCAAGGGCGATGGCGTGATCGCGCCCGAGCTCAAGACCGCGGTGCCGGACCTCACCACCCTCGCAAAGAAAAACAACGGCGTCTTCCCCGCGGCCCGGGTCTATGAAATCATCGACGGCCGGCAGGAGATCAAGGCCCACGGCTGGCGGGACATGCCGGTCTGGGGCAACGAGTACCTGGTCAAAGGCGCAGGAACCCTGGATGACTATCCCTACGACCGGGAAGCCTTCGTCCGCGGCCGCATTCTGACGCTCATCGACTACCTCTACCGCCTGCAGGCCAAGTAAACACGCGCAAGGGGGCGGAAGAAAGACCGATCCGCTCCCATTGCCGCAGCCGGTCTCCCGGGGCCGGCTGCCGCGGGGGGTCTGGAATTCGATTTCCCGCTCCCCGGCCCCGGCAGGGGGTTAAAGTAGGGGCGCCATGTCACGGCTTTGCAGCGTTTTCGGAATCCTGCTTGCCGTCGCGGTTTCCGCTGGTGCCTGTGGCAGTGCCGCGGGCGCCGGCGCTCCGGTTCGATCCAGCATCAGCATCCTGCGCCAGGGCGAAGTCTTCCTGGTGGATGCGGTGCTGATCGCCCCGGTGAGCAGCCGCGAGGCGTGGGCCGTGCTTACGGACTTCGATCACATGAGCGCCTTCGTGCCCGGCATGAACGAGAGCCGGGTGCTGCGCCGGTCCGGTAACCGGCTGACGGTGCTGCAGAAGGGGGTTGTCCGCCTCGGGTTTCTGGGTTTCGATTTCGAGTCCCTGCGCGACGTCGAACTCGAGCCGGAAGAGGTCGTCCGTTCGCGCAACATTGGCGGCAACCTGCGCCGGCTTGATTCCCTCACCCGCTTCCACCCGTCGGCCGGCGGCGCCCTCATAAGCTACCACGTCGAGATCGTCCCGGACTTCTGGATGCCGGGCTTCATCGCCGAGTACCTGATCCGGAGCGAGATCCAGGACCAGTTCGAGGCGGTGGTGAACGAGATGCTGCGCCGCCGCGCGCCACGCTGAAGGCAGCCCCCCACGGCCACCCTTCGCCGGCCCCGGGGCGGATGGTCCCCGGCCGTGCCATACTTCCACCTTTCCCGGAATGCGGAGAGCCTCTCGATGACGGCGCTTGTGATCGGTCTGCTGGTTTTCCTGGGCACGCATTCGGTGCGCATCTTCGCCGAGCGCTGGCGCGGGCGGCAGATTGCGCGGCTGGGGCTGCAGCCATGGAAAGGGATTTATTCGCTGGTTTCCCTCGCCGGTTTCGCCCTCATCGTGTGGGGCTACGGCCTGGCCCGCGCCGAGCCGGTGCCGCTCTGGGATCCGCCGCTGTGGACCCGCCACCTGGCG
>DASTHR010000245.1:0-2260 GCA_035718105.1 Burkholderiales bacterium | reverse complement strand
CCGGGTCGGTCCGGGCTCGAAAACCGCGCCCGCCGCGCCCCTTGGACGCTGCGCGCAAATTTTCGGCGCAAGGAATCGAGTGTACCCGTTCCGCACCGCGCCATCAACCGATCCCCGGAGCCGGTGCTACAGGAATTTCCCTTGTTAAATAGTGGCTTCGTCCACCGCGAAGAGGCGGCGGTGCTCCCGGATGGCGTAGCGGTCGGTCATGCCGGCGATGTAGTCGGCGGCCGCCCTATGGGGGTCGCCGGCGGCCCGGGCCTGATCTTGGGGGGGCAGCAGCCGGGGGTCTGACGTGAAGGCGTGGAACAGGTCTTGCACCACCCGCTTTGCTTTGGCCGCCATGCGCTGGACTCGGTAATGGCGATAAAGGTGGTCGCGGAGGAAGGACTTGAGCTCCTGCTGCTCGTGCTGCACTCCTGGGCTGAAGGCGACCAGGGCAGGCGCCCGCCTCACTTCCTCCACCGAGACCGGGTCGGCCTCGCGGATGTTTCGCGCCGAGCTCTCGCTGAGGTCCGACACCAGCACCGCGATCATGCGGCGCACGGTTTCGTGGATTACCCGGCGCTCGGGCAGCCCGGGGTGCAGTTTTCGCACCTGGCGCAAGGGCCGGGCAAACGCCGTGACCTCGGCAAGCTGATCCAGGCTGACCAGCCCGGACCGCAACCCGTCGTCCACGTCGTGGTTGTTATAGGCGATTTCATCCGCCAGGTTGCAGAGCTGTGCCTCGAGACTGGGCCGACGGTTCCTGAGGAAGCGCTCCCCCAGTTCGCCCAGCAGCCGGGCGTTGGTCCGGGAACAGTGCTTGAGGATGCCTTCCCGGGTTTCGTAGCACAGGTTCAGGCCGTCGAAGGCTGCATAGCGTTCTTCCAGGACATCCACGACCCGCAGCGACTGCAGGTTATGCTCGAAACCGCCGTAGGGTTTCATGCAGGCGTTGAGGGCGTCCTGACCCGAGTGGCCGAAGGGGGTGTGGCCCAGGTCGTGGGCCAGAGCGATGGCCTCGGTGAGGTCCTCGTTCAGGCGCAGGGCGCGGGCGATGGAGCGGGCGATCTGGGCAACTTCGAGGCTGTGGGTGAGCCGCGTTCGGAACAGGTCTCCCTCGTGGTTCACGAACACCTGGGTCTTGTACTCCAGGCGCCGGAAGGCGGTGGAGTGAACGATGCGGTCCCGGTCGCGCTGGAACTCGCCGCGTCCCTTCGGAGACGGCTCCGCGACGCGCCGGCCGCGGGAGTCGGCGTCGCCGACGGCGTAGGGGGCCAGCCCCGGGTTCGCCTCAGGCATGGATGGCCGGGCGGGAAAGCACCTCGCGCAGCAGCGGGTCGGGGGCGTCGCTGCAGATGAAGGCCTCGCCGATGCGCCGCAACAGGATCAGCCGCAGGCGACCGCCCTGGGTCTTCTTGTCCAGCCCCATCAGCGCCAGGTACCTCTCCACACCCAGCTCCGGGGCCGCCACCGGTAACCCGGCGCGGCGCAGCAACCGTCCGATGCGCGCCGCGTCGGCTTCTGAAATCAGCCCCATGCGGCGGGACAGTTCCGCTGCCAGCATGGTGCCGGCGCCCACCGCCTCGCCGTGCAGCCAGCTGCCATAACCGAGGGCGTTCTCGATGGCGTGGCCGAAAGTGTGCCCGAGGTTGAGCAGGGCCCGATCGCCCGTTTCGCGCTCGTCGGCGGCCACCACCTCGGCCTTGTTCTCGCAGGAGCGGCGGATGGCGTAGGCCAGGGCCTCGGGTTCCCGGGCCACCAGCCGTTCCATGTTCGCCTCCAGCCACTCGAAGAAGGCGGGGTCGCGGATCAGTCCGTACTTGATCACCTCGGCAAGGCCGGCGGACAACTCGCGCCCCGGGAGCGTGTTCAGGGTGGCGGTGTCCGCAATCACCGCTACCGGCTGCCAGAACGCACCGATCATGTTCTTGCCCAAGGGGTGATTGATGCCGGTTTTGCCCCCAACCGACGAGTCCACTTGGGACAGCAGGGTGGTCGGGACCTGGACGAAGGGCACCCCGCGCATGAAACTGGCGGCGGCAAAACCGGCGAGGTCGCCGATCACCCCGCCTCCCAGCGCGATGATCGGTGTGGTGCGGTCACAGCGGCCCTGCAACAGTGCGTCGAAGATGAGGTTCAGTGTCTCCCAGTTCTTGTGCTGCTCGCCGTCGGGCAGCACCGCGGGCACGACGTGTACGCCGTTGGCTTCCAGCAGGCGCTGCAGGGAGTCCCGGTAAAGGGATCCGACGGTAGTGTTGGTTACCAGGGCTGCCCG
>DASTHR010000244.1:0-3913 GCA_035718105.1 Burkholderiales bacterium | reverse complement strand
TGGCCGTGCAGTATCGCGACACGTGGTTCTGGATTGACGATCGGGACCAGCACTCCAAGGCCCTGTTCAATTCTGTGCTGCTGCTGTTCTCGCTCACCGAAACCGCGCAGACGCAGCCGGCGCCGCTGGTGACGATTCCCGCGAGGTAAGTCAGGATGCGCGGGCGCCAGCCCGGCGGCGCCAGGTGACGTAAGGGGCGATGGCGAACACCGACACCAGCAGGTAGGCGAGGATCGCCGCGTTGACCTCGGGCGGTGCATGGTTCTGCGTGGCCACCAGCAGCGCGAGCCCCCCGTTTCGCGCCGCGCAGCTGATGGCCACGGCAGTGCGCATGGCGGGATCCGGGCCGCCCAGCAGGTGGCCGAGGGCCAGCCCGCCGTAGATGACGAGCAGGATCGCGGCGAGCCCCCGGAACCCGGCGGTGACCGTGACCTGCCAGGCATCAATCAGCACCAGCAGCACGGTGGCCATCAGCATCAGGGTGCCGAGCCGCGTGACCCGCGGCTCGATGCGCTCCGCCAGCGGGGCGCGGACTTGGCGCAGCGCGATGCCCAGCCCGAGCGGCAGCAACTGCGCCACCAGCACCTGGCGCGCGACGTCCCAGGGGCTGATGCTGGCGCGGGTCCCGTAGAGCGCATCCAGCACCGCGATGGACAGCGGCATGGAGACCACCGCCAGCAGCACCACCGCGATCTGCAGGCTGGGCGCGAAGGCGCGGTGACCGCCGGCATCGAAAGACCGGCGCAAGGCCACCGGCGCGCCGGGCGAGATCGCCATCAGCATGATGCCGATCTCGGCCAGCGGGGGCAGGCCGAGGGAGCGGCTGACCGCCAGCGCCAGCGCCGGAACGGCCACCAGCACGGCGAAAAGCCCGCGGACCATGGGGCCCGGGCTGCGCCAGATCCAGCGCAGCTCTCCGGGCGCGATGCCGAGCCCCAGGCCGAACATGACCGTAAACAGGGTCACCGCGACGGTCGCGCTCAGCATCCATTCAGGGATCGTGCCGCTCATGCCGTGCGCCGCCGTGGCCGCCCTGCGCGGCGGATGGATCCGCTCAACCGCTCACCCAAGCCGGCTCAGAACTTCTCCTTGATGAGCTTGAACGGGTAATCCGCCCCGCGGTAGCGTCCGATCTTGCGTTTGGGCAGCTTCACTTTTTCCCCGCGCGGGGCCTTGTACGGAATGCTCTCGAGGAGATGGGTGATGATGTTGAGGCGGGCGCGCTTCTTGTCGTCGGAGCGCGCCACGTGCCAGGGAGCCACCTCGGTGTCGGTGGCGGCGAACATTTCGTCCCGGGCCCGGGTGTAGTCATCCCAGCGATCGTAGGACTTGAGGTCCATGGGGGTGAGCTTCCACAGCTTGCGTCCGTCGTCGATGCGGGCCTCGAGCCGCCGGGTCTGCTCGTCCGGGCTCACTTCCAGCCAGTACTTGAGCAGGATGATGCCGGAGTTGACCATCAGCTCCTCGAACAGCGGCGTCATCTTCAGGAAACCCTGCACCTGCTCCTCGGTGCAGAAGCCCATCACCCGCTCGACGCCGGCGCGGTTGTACCAGCTGCGGTCGAAGATGACCACCTCGCCCGCCGCGGGCAGGTGTGGCAGGTAGCGCTGGGCGTACATCTGGGACTTCTCGCGTTCGGTCGGCGCCGGCAGTGCGATAACGCGGAACACGCGGGGGCTTACGCGCTCGGTGATCGCCTTGATGGTCCCGCCCTTGCCCGCGCCGTCGCGGCCCTCGAACACCACGCAGATCTTCTTGCCCTCCCTCTGGACCCACTGCTGGAGCTTCACCAATTCGACATGGAGCCGCTTCAGTTCCTTCTCGTAGTCCTTGCGCTTCAGCTTTTCCGCCGGGCCCGCCTCCGCGGCCTTCGCTTCCCTGCCCTTCGTTGCAACCATGTTTCACCTCCGATTGATCGTTGATTCAGACTCGTCGTTGTCCGGCTAAAGCCGGACCCACACAAGCGCCGCAGCCGTGGGTCCGCATTCATGCGGACAAGGGGTGTCGCTGCCCGGCTGAATCGGCCCCACAATCCCGTCCCCTCAGCGGTTTTCCAGGCGATTGTAGTCGAACAGTCCGGCCTCGATGGGGGCCCAGCCGGCGTAGGCGTCCTGGAGCGCATCGCTGTGCTCCCAGAAATCGGGGCGCGTGCGGCGCACCGCGTAGCGGTCCGCCAGGGCCCGGTAATCCGCTTCCGACGCGAGCGCCGCCACCGCCTCCGTCAGCCCCCGCAGTTCCCCGCCGGGCAGCGCGTACAGGGCATTCGGATAAGCACCGATGAACCCGGGCACCAGGGTGAGGGTGTTCTCCGCCGACAGGATGGTCTGCCCCTCGGTGAACACGTGCGAGACGTTGCTATGACCGGTGTTCCTGAGCAGGGTGAAGTAGCGCGCCGGCTGCGGCGGCTGGTCCACCCGCAGGATCACCACCTCGGGCAGCCAGGAGAGGCTCGGTCCGCTGACCCGCGCCAGCGCCTGCAGCTCGCGGCGCAGCGCCGCGTCCTCCACGCCGTCGAGGCCGAAGCGCTTCGCCAGCACCGGCTTGAGCCGCGCCTGCAGCAGACCGTAGAGCTCACCCTGGGGGTCCCCGCTCCGGTATTCGATGCCGGTTTCCCGGTCGAAGTGCTGCTTGCGCCCGTAAACGTAGTCCTTCACCTCCTGCTTCGCGCCCCGGTACCAGTGGTCCCGCAGCCGCTCCCGATCCCCCTCGGGCAGGAAGGTGAGGAAGTTGAACTCCGCCTCCATGCGCAGGAAGTCCATGTACAGGCGGGAGTTGAGCTGGTGGCCGGCGTTGCCGTAGACGTCGAAGCCCGCCACCAGCAGGTAGTGGATGCGTTCCAGCAGGGGATAGCCGATGACCCAGGCGGTCTTGGGCGGCTCGCCCACCAGGCCCTGCACCACCGAGGCGCTGTCGAAGTGCCGGAACACGGTGAGCGCGGCATTGGGGTTGGCGCCGTCGCCGTCCCAGATGAGATCCAGGGTGACCCGGGTTCCGGCGCTGAACCGCTGCCGCATGAATTCGGTCTTGGCCTTGAGGTACTGCGTCTCCAGCCGGGAGTACTCGATCCAGGTGCTGAGGATCAGGGCGGTGCTCCCCGCCTCCGAGGGCAGGCGCAGGTTGCCCGCCTCCCGGGCCAGTAAATCTGCGTCGCGGTCCAGGGGTTCGTTGTCGGGATTGCGGAAGTAGACCCAGAACTGGTCCTCGATCACGTCCAGGGCCAGCTGGCCGCGGCACACCGGGCCCTTGATGAAGTTCATGATGGTGAACTGGGCCTCATCCAGCAGGAAGCGGTAGCGGCTCTTCACCGGCAGGGCCTGGAACGCGACGAAGGGATTGGCCGCCACTTCCACGGCGTAAGACGGCAGCGCCTCCACCCCGTAGTCCGCCTCCAGGAACCACTCGCGCCACTTCGCCATGCGCTTCGGCCCCAGGGCGTAGGGCATGTGGGTCTTGGCGACGATGGTTTCCCGCTCCGGCACCAGCCGGTAATACACCCGCTCCACGCCGGGATCGTCGTAGGGGCGGCGGGTGGCGATGATCCGCACCGGCTGCCCCGGCGGCGTCGCCGAGCGCACCAGCCGGAAGTAGTTGAGGTCACGGTCCGACTCGAAATAAAGGTGCGCCAGGAACAGGTGCTCGAAGAGATAACGGCCCGCCAGCCGCTGCTTCAGCGAATCGCCGTTGAGGAAGACCTCCCACTCCTGCACCTGGCGCCGCACGGCCCCCGGCAGCGGCGGCGGCCCCTCCCAGGGCCAGCCCAGTTCCAGCCAGCGCGTCAGCACCGCGTGCTCCCGCTCGGTGAGCCCGGGCAGGCCGTAGGGCATCCCCGCCAGCGGGTACTCGCGCTCGTAGGCATCGAACTCCTCCGCGCGCGGGCACTGCTGGTCGCGGTCCAGGGAGAAATCGAAGGGCT
>DASTHR010000243.1:0-3070 GCA_035718105.1 Burkholderiales bacterium | reverse complement strand
GTTCAACCCCCGGCCACCGGATTGTGGGTCCGGCTTCAGCCGGACAACAAAGCCACTCGTTCGCCTGAAGGCGAACCCACAGGCCGCAGCTGCGAAGCGGCGTCCCGCGCGGTTCACCCCCTCGCCACCGGATTGTGGGTCCGGCTTCAGCCGGACAACAACGCCACCCGTTCGCCTGAAGGCGAACCCACGGGAGCGATCGGCGCCACTTCACGTCCGCATGAATGCGGACCCACAAGTCGCAACGCGAAGCTGCGTCCCCCGCAGATCAACCCCTCGCCAGCCTAACTTTCCAGGAAGCGCCGCAGCCGCGCCACGCCCTCCTCCAGCCGCTCCATGGAGGTGGTGTAGGCGAAGCGCACATGGCTGCCGGGACGGTCGCTGCCGAAGTCCAGCCCGGGGGTGATGGCGACGCCCGCCTGCTCCAGCAGGTCGAGGGCGAAACGCTGGCTGTCGGGGCCGAAGCGCGAACAGTCGGCGTAGACATAGAACGCCCCTTCCGGCGTGACCGGAATGGCGAAGCCCAGCTCCCGCAAAGCCGGCAGCAGGAAGTCGCGGCGGCGCCGGAACTCCCCGCGCCGCTGCTCCAGGATCGCCACCGTCTCCGGCGCGAACGCCGCCAGCGCCGCGTGCTGCGCCACCGTGGAGGCGGAGATGAACAGGTTCTGCGCCAGCTTCTCCACCTCCCGCTGGTAGCGCTCCGGCGCCACCAGCCAGCCCAGGCGCCAGCCGGTCATGCCGAAGTACTTGGAGAAGCTGTTGACCACGAAGATGTCGTCGGAAATGGCGAGCGCGGTGCGCGCCTCGCAGCCGTAGGTAAGGCCGTGGTAGATCTCATCCACCATCAGCACCCCGCCCCGCTCCCGCGTCGCCTCGAAGATCGCCCGCAGTTGCGGCTCCGGCACCAGGGTGCCGGTGGGATTCGAGGGCGAGGCCAGCAGCACGCCCGTGGTGCGCGGGGTCCAGGCTCCCGCCACCCGCGCGGCGTCGAGCTGGTAGCCGCTCTCCGCCCCCACCGGGATGCCCGCCGCCTCGCCCTCGCAGAAGCGCACGAAATGGCGGTTGCAGGGATAGCCGGGGTCGGCCATCAGCACCTGCGCCCCCGGGTCCACGCTGACGCCGCAGGCCAGCAGCAGCGCGCCCGACGCCCCCGGCGTGACCGCGATGCGGGAGGCCGGCACCTCCACGCCGTAGCGCGTCCGGTACCAGCCGGAGATGGCCTGGCGCAATTCCGGCAGGCCCAGCGCCGGGGTGTAGAACACCGCCCCCTTCTCCGCCGCCCGCAGCGCCGCCTGCACCACCGGCGCCGGCGTCGGGAAGTCCGGCTCGCCGATTTCCATGTGCACCACGTCGCGCCCCTGCGCTTCGAGTTCCCTGGCGCGCACCAGCACCTCCATCACGTGGAAGGGCTCGATGCCCGCCATGCGGCGGGCCACGCCGGTGGCTGGAGCGCCCGGCATCGGCGGCTGGTTCATGCGCCCATTCTACCCGCGCCTGCGCAGCGGGCCGGGGGCGGCCGGCGCGCTGTCCCAGTACGGATCGGGACCGAAGCGCTCGACGCAGAAATCCACGAAGGCCCGCACCTTGGGGGACAGGTAGCGGTTCGACAGATACACCGCGAAGACGTGGCCGCCGAAAACCCCCAGCGGGTCGTAGCCGGGCAGCAGCGGCTCGAGAAGGCCCGCCTGCAGGTCCGGCCCCACGGTGAAGGTGGGCAGCAGCGCCACGCCCAGATGGCCCAGCGCCGCCTGGCGCACCGCCTCGCTGTTGTTGACCCGGAAATTCCCGGGCACCTGCACCGACTCCACGCCCCCGGCGCCGGCGAAACGCCACTCGCTGCCGGAGCCCATGTAGGAGTAATAGAGGCAGTTGTGGCGGGCGAGATCCGCGGGCGCCCGGGGCCGCCCGTGGCGCTGCAGGTAACGCTTCGTGGCGCACACCGCCCAGCGCACCGGCGCCAGCCGCCGCGCCACCAGGTTCGGCGCCGGCTCGTCCGCCATCCGTATCGCCACGTCGTAGCCCTCCTGGGCAAGGTCCACGACGCGATCGTTCATCACCAGTTCCACCTCGACTTCCGGGAAGCGCTCCAGGAATTGCGGAACCGCGGGCGCGATGTGCAGGTGCCCGAACGCCGCCGGGCTGCTCACCCGAAGAACGCCCCGGGGCACCGTTCGCAACCGGCTCACCGCCTGCTCGGCGGCCTCCGCTTCCGCCACCATGCGCGCGCAGTGCTCGTAGAGCGCCGCTCCGGCCTCGGTCAGGCTGAGCCGCCGCGTGGTGCGGTTCAGCAGTCGCGCGCCCAGGCCCCGCTCCAGCCGCGCCACCTGCTTGCTCACCACCGACTTGGACAGCCCGAGACGCCGCGCCGCCTCGGTGAAGCTCTTCGCCTCCGCCACCCGGGCGAAAACCGCCATGCCGGCAAGGTTTTCCATGTCGCCTTATTGTTGCGTATATGGCAACAATGTTATTCCTGATTGCCGGATTGTCAATTATTGGAAACCGCCTAACATGGGTCGGGTCACGCATCATCCACAGCAAAGGAGCCAGACATGACATCCGCCATCGCCACTTGCCCACGCCCCGCGCCGGGTTTCGATGCCGCGAGCAGCCTGCGGCGGATCATCGGCGTCGTCGCCGACGCACTGTCCTGCGCCTGGTCCGGTTTACAATCGGTTTCCCGGGCCGGCCTGCTCGAAGCCGTCCGGGAACGGCGCGGCGTGCGCAACAGCACCGGAATGAGGATCAGGAGACTGCCTTGAAACTTGTCGTCGTGGGCGCGGGTGGCGTCGGAGGATACTTCGGCGGGCGGCTCGCCGCCGCCGGCACGGACGTCACCTTCGTCGCCCGCGGCGAGCACCTCGCCGCCCTGCGCCGCGGCGGCCTGCGCATCGAGAGCGTGCTGGGCAACGCCCTGATCCGCCCGGTGCAGGTCACCGACGATCCCGCCAGCCTCGGCCACCCCGACATGGTGTGGATCGCGGTGAAGCTGTGGGGCACCGCGGAGGCGGCCCGCGCCATCGCGCCGCTGATGGGCCCGCAGACCGCGGTGATCTCCTTCCAGAACGGCGTC
>DASTHR010000242.1:0-5057 GCA_035718105.1 Burkholderiales bacterium | reverse complement strand
GTGCGCGCCACGGGATCCAGTTCCAGGATGCCCCGCAGCTTGGCGAGGCTCAGCAGCAGCCCCTGGGCGTGGGGCAGGGCGCCCCCCGAGAGCCCGGTGCCCGCTCCCCGGGCCACCACCGGGACCCGGTGCCGGTGCGCCGCCTTCATGATCCTGACCACCTCCTCTTCGCTGGAGGGCAGGGCCACCAGCATCGGCGACTGGCGGTAGGCGGAAAGGCCGTCGCACTCGTAGGGCGCGAGGTCCTCGCGCTCGTGCAGCACCGCGCCGGGCGGCAGGAAACTCAGCAGGTCGTTAAGCAGGGGTTCGCGCGGTGCGCCCATGGGATTTTGCGCTGCGGCAATGCGTCGGGGAGTGGCGGCTACTTTACTGCGCGCCGCCCGCCTTGTCCACGCGGGCGCAGGCTTTGCGATACACTTTCCGCCGGAGGAGGAAGAGCATGCCAAAGTTCGCCGCGAATCTGACCATGCTGTACAACGAGGTGGATTTCCTTGAGCGCTTCGGGGCCGCGGCCGGCGCCGGCTTCAAGGGGGTCGAGTACCTGTTCCCCTACGCGTATCCGAAGGAGCAACTGGCGGAATTGCTGCAGCGCCACGGCCTGGTGCAGGTGCTGCACAACCTGCCGGCGGGGGACTGGGCCAGGGGCGAGCGGGGCATCGCCTGTCATCCGGATCGCGTCGGCGAGTTCCGCGACGGCGTGGGCAAGGCGGTCGAGTACGCCCGGGCCTTGGGCTGCGGCCAGGTGAACTGCCTCGCGGGCATCGCGCCCGCCGGGGTGGTGGAGGCGAGGCTGCGGGACACCTTCGTCGCCAACCTCCAGTTCGCCGCCGCCGAGCTGAAGCAGGCGGGCATCCGGCTGCTGATCGAGCCCATCAACAGCCTGCGCGACATTCCCGGTTTCTACCTGAACCGCACCCGCCAGGCGCTGGACATCATCGCCGATGCCCGTTCGGACAACCTGTTCCTGCAGTACGACATCTACCACATGCAGGTGATGGAGGGGAACCTGGCGGAGACCATGGAGAAATACCTGGCGACCATCGCCCACCTGCAGCTCGCGGACAACCCCGGCCGCCACGAGCCGGGCACCGGGGAGATCAACTACGAATTCCTGTTCCGCCACCTGGACCGCATCGGTTACCGCGGCTGGATCGGCTGCGAGTACAAGCCCGCGGCTGGAACCGAGGCGGGACTCGGCTGGGTGAAACCTTACTTGCAGCAATCCTGAACCACAGAGGCACAGAGACACAGAGACGCAGAGAACATCAAGAACCAGGCCTCAGATCGCAGGGGGCGCCGGCAGGGCGTCTCGGGCATTTCCTCTGGTTTCCTTTGACGTGAACTTGATTTGCCTCTCTCTGTGCCTCTGTGTCTCTGTGGTGAATATTTGAACGATAAGGAGACAACATGAACGTCGGATTCGTCGGACTGGGCATCATGGGCAAGCCCATGGCGGGGCATCTCATCAAAGGCGGTCACGCCGTGTACCTGCATTCGCGCAGCGGAGTGCCGGCGGAGCTCAGCGCCGCCGGCGGCATCGCCTGCGCGTCTCCGAAGGAGGTGGCGCAGAAGGCGGAGGTGGTCATCACCATGGTGCCGGACACGCCGGACGTGGAGAAGGTGATATTCGGCCCGGGCGGCGTGGCCGAGGGCCTGTCGCCGGGCAAGGTGGTGGTGGACATGAGTTCCATCTCCCCCATCGAGACCAAGTGCTTCGCGGCGCGGGTGAACGAGCTGAAGTGCGACTACCTGGACGCGCCCGTCTCCGGCGGGCAGGTGGGGGCGCAGAACGCGGCGCTGACCATCATGGTGGGCGGGCCCGAGGCGGCGTTCGACCGGGTGAAGCCCCTGTTCGACCTGATGGGCAAGAACATCACCCTGGTGGGCCCCAACGGCGCGGGCCAGACCTGCAAGGTGGCCAACCAGATCATCGTCGCCCTCAACATCGAGGCCGTGGCGGAGGCCCTGGTGTTCGCCGCCAAGGCGGGCGCGGATCCCGCCAGGGTGCGCCAGGCGCTGCTGGGGGGCTTCGCTTCCTCCCGCATCCTGGAGGTGCACGGCGAGCGCATGATCAAGCGCACCTTCGACCCGGGGTTCCGCATCGAGTTGCACCAGAAGGACCTGAACCTGGCGCTGCAGGGGGCGAAGGCCATGGGGGTGGCCCTGCCCAACACTTCCACCGCCCAGCAGTTGTTCAGCGCCTGCGTGGCCCAGGGCGGCGCCAAGTGGGACCACTCGGCCATGGTGAAGGCGCTGGAACTCCTGGCTGCCCACGAGGTCGCAAAGGGGTGACCGGGGGCTCCCGGCGTTGGGACCGGTGAAGGCGCATCAGCGCCGCGCCCCAGCACCCTTCCCGGTTGCGCCTCGCGCCTCCGCGCAACTACGGTTCCATGGCCAACAGGATTTTGAGCTGAACATGCGATTTGCCGGCACCGACACCTACGTCGCCACCGAGGACCTGACCCTGGCCGTCAACGCCGCGGTCACCCTGGAGCGCCCGCTGCTGGTGAAGGGCGAGCCGGGCACCGGGAAGACGATGCTGGCCATCGAAGTGGCGAAGGCCCTGGGGCGGCCGCTGCACGAGTGGCACATCAAGTCCACCACCAAGGCGAGCCACGGCCTGTACGAGTACGACGCGGTGTCGCGGCTGCGGGACTCCCAGCTCGGCGACGGCCGGGTGCACGACATCCGCAACTACATCCTGCGCGGCAAGCTGTGGGACGCTTTCGCCTCGGAAGAGCCGTCGGTGGTGCTGATCGACGAGATCGACAAGGCGGACATCGAGTTTCCCAACGACCTGCTGCGGGAACTCGACCGCATGGAGTTCTACGTCTACGAAACCCGGGAGCTGGTCAGGGCGCGCCATCGCCCCGCGGTGATCATCACCAGCAACAACGAAAAGGAGCTGCCGGACGCCTTCCTGCGCCGCTGCTTCTTCCACTACATCCGCTTCCCGGACCGGGAGACCATGGAGCGCATCGTCCGCGTCCATTTCCCGGAGCTCAAGAAGTCGCTGCTGCGCGAGGCGCTGGAGGTGTTCTTCGAGCTGCGGGAGGTGCCGGGGCTGAAGAAGAAGCCCTCCACCTCGGAGCTGCTGGACTGGCTGAAGCTGCTGATGGCCGAGGACATCCCGCCCGAGGTCCTGCGCAGCCAGGACCAGGGCAAGGTGATCCCGCCGCTGCACGGCGCGCTGCTGAAGAACGAGCAGGACGTGCACCTGTTCGAGCGGCTGGTGTTCATGGCACGACGCAACAGATAGGGGCTAGAGGCTAGGGGCTCGAGACTAGGACACCCGCGCTTCGTCCTGGCCTCCGGTCCCTGGCCCCTGGTCCCCGCCTCATCATGTTAACGGGCTTCTTCTTCCGCCTCCGCGACCACCGGGTCCCGGTGTCCATCAAGGAGTTCCTCGCCCTGCTGGAGGGGCTGGCGAAGGGCGTGTGCGGCCACAGCATCGGCGATTTCTACTACCTGTCGCGTGCCTGCCTGGTGAAGGACGAGGCCCACTACGACCGCTTCGACCGCGCCTTCGGAGAGCACTTCAGGGGCATCGAGGCGCTGCCGGGGCTGGAGGCGCTGATTCCCGAGGAGTGGCTGCGGCAGATGGTCCGGCGCCACCTCACCGAGGAGGAGCGGGCCAGGATCGGCAAGCTGGGCTGGGAGCGGCTGATGGAAGAGTTGCAGAAGCGGCTCCAGGAGCAGAAGGGCCGGCACATGGGCGGCAACAAGTGGATCGGCACCGGCGGCACCAGCCCCTACGGCGCCCACGGCTACCACCCGGAAGGCATCCGCATCGGCCCGGAGTCGGCGGGCAACCGCACGGCGGTGAAGGTGTGGGACCGGCGGGAGTTCCGCAACCTGGACGACACGGTGGAGCTGGGCACCCGCAACATCAAGGTGGCCCTGCGCCGGCTGCGCCGCTTCGCCCGGGAGGGCGCGGCGGAGGTGCTGGACCTGGACGGCACCGTGCGCTCGACCGCGAAGAACGCCGGCTGGCTGGACCTGAAGCTGGTGCCGGAGCGCCACAACGCGGTGAAGGTGCTGCTGTTCCTGGACGCGGGCGGCTCCATGGACGACCACGTGAAGGTGTGCGAGGAGCTGTTCTCGGCGGCCCGCGCCGAGTTCAAGCACCTGGAGCATTTCTACTTCCACAACTGCGTCTACGAGACGCTGTGGCGGGACAACCGGCGCCGCCACGCCGAGCGCGTGTCCACCCTGGACGTGCTGCACAGGTACCCCCAGGATTACAAGCTGGTGCTGGTGGGAGACGCCACCATGAGCCCGCACGAGATCTTCGCCGCCGGCGGCAGCGTGGAGCACATGAACGACGAGCCGGGGGCCACCTGGCTGCGGCGGCTGCTGGACGTCTATTCCCGCGCCATCTGGCTCAATCCGCAGCCGGAGCGGTACTGGAATGCCTACGAGTCCATCGGCATGGTGCGCCGGCTGATGGGTGAGCGGATGTTTCCCCTCACGCTCGAGGGGCTGGAGCGCGGCATGCGCCTTTTGGGGAGGTAGGGGAACCTAATGTATCTGTTCCAGGTTGACGGCCACGGGGCCGATCTTGACGCCGTCCGGACGCTGTTCCGGGAGTATGCCGGGTTCGTCAACGGCAGCCTGCGGCTCGATGACTTCGAGGGCGAACTGGCGCGCCTGCCGGGCGACTACGGGCCGCCGGACGGGCGCCTGCTGATGGTGGTGGAGAAGGGGGAGTCGGTCGGCTGCGTCGCCGTGCGCCGCATCGGCACCGCCACCTGCGAGATGCGTCGGCATTACGTGAGGACGACATTCCGCGGCCTGGGCATCGCCCGCGCGCTGGCCCAGGGTGCCGTGGCTGCCGCGCGCCGCATGGGCTATCGGCGCATGCAGCTCGAAACCCTGCCGATGATGTGGGGCGCCCGCAGCCTGTATCGGTCCATGGGCTTCCACGAAATCACGCCCCACTACAAAAACCCGCTGCCGGGCGCGGTTTACATGGAACTGCGCCTCTAGGCGAAGGTGGCGACGCGGGCGCCGCCCGCTGCGCGGGCGTGTTCCATCGCCGCTCTGGAGCGTTCCAC
>DASTHR010000241.1:0-2062 GCA_035718105.1 Burkholderiales bacterium | reverse complement strand
TAAGTTGCCTCATGAGCTCGGCATCTTCGCCAAGGCCTGCAGGATTCATCGCCGCGAGTTCGGGGCGACGCCCGAGTTCAGGCTGGATCAGCAGGCATTGCAGCAGCTTGCGGTTCAGCGACTGTCCCTTGGGGTTGGGAGCGCGCCGCACAGGCGCAGCCGACTCCTGGGATACCGCTCTGATTTGGAAGACGGAATTTAGTTCCCCCAAGGTCAGGCCTGCGACCTCGGCCAGCCTTTTGCGGAGCAGCAGCCCCAAGGCGGGCGCCGTGATCCGCTTCACCAGGGGCTTGGCGGATTCAAGCAATTTGGCCCGACCCTCCTGGGTGGCGAGGTCAACCCGGCCGGACAACTCCGAGAGCAGGAAACTGGACAGGGGGGAGGCGCCGCGCAGCAAGCGGTCGAATCCTTCCCGTCCGGCCTTGCGCACATAACTGTCCGGGTCCTCTCCCTCCGGCAGGAAAAGGAAGGCAAGGCTTTTGCCGTCGGAGATCTGGCCGAGGCTGTTCTCGAGGGCGCGCCAGGCGGCGCGCCGGCCTGCCTCGTCCCCGTCAAAGCAGAACACAATGCTGTCGGTCTGCCGCAGCAACAGCGTCACCTGGTGGGCGGTGGTCGCGGTACCGAGGGTTGCAACGGCATTGCCGACCCCCATCTGGTTGAGGGCAACCACGTCCATGTAACCCTCGACCACCAGCGCCATTCCCTGCTCGCGTATCGCGCTTCGGGCCTGGTACAGCCCGTAGAGCTCGCGGCCCTTCTCGAATACCGGCGTTTCCGGCGAATTGAGGTATTTCGGCTCGCCCTGGTCCAGCACGCGACCGCCGAAGGCGATCACCTGTCCCCTCTGATTGAGTATGGGAAACATGACGCGGTCCCGGAAGCGGTCGTAGCGCTTGCCATCGTCCCCCTGGATCACCAGACCGGCGTCCACCAGCGACCTCGCCTGGTAGTCCGGAAACGCTGCGGCGAGGGCCTGCCACCCCGCGGGTGCATAACCCAGCCCGAAGCGGGCGGCGATGTCTCCCGTGAGCCCTCTGCGCTTGAGGTAGGCAACCGCCTTCCCGGAGCCCTTGAGCTGCTCGCGGTAGAACCTGGCGGCCTTGAGCAGCACGTCATGCAGGCCGACCGTCTTCGGCGCCGGCGCCGCGCTGCGGTCCTCGGGAACGGTCATGCACACCCTCGCCGCCAGTTCCTTGACGGCCTCGGGAAAGCTAATGCCCAGATGCTCCATCAGGAAGCCTATGGCGGTGCCGTGGGCGCCGCAGCCGAAGCAATGGTAGAACTGCTTGGTGGGGCTGACGGTGAAGGACGGCGTCTTTTCCCCATGGAAGGGGCAGCACGCAACGTAATTCGTCCCTGCGCGCTTCAGGGGTATGTGGCGCTCCACCACGTCCACGATATCGACGCGATTGAGTAGTTCCTGGACGAAACCCTGGGGGATCATGCGGCGGAGGAGCCCGCGCAACGCGCTGAAAACTCTGGTGGCAGAAAGCAGTTCAATAATGGACCCGGCAGAGTGCGCCCGCTGCGGACGCCCGGCGCATTATAGGACACCACCCGGCAGGCGCCGGGACTCAGGCCGAGAGTCTGGCCTTCACCAGGGCGGAAACCTTGCCCATGTCGGCGCGGCCCGCCAGCCGCGGCTTGAGCAGGCCCATAACCTTGCCCATGTCCTGGGGCCCTTGCGCACCGAGCTCCGCAACGGCCTCGGCCACTGCCGCCGCCAGTTCGGCGTCGCCCAAGGCCTCGGGCATGTAGGACTGAAGGACGGAGACTTCAAATTTCTCCTTGTCGGCCAGGTCAGCGCGGCCCGCCTGCTCGAACTGGGTGATGGAATCCCGCCGCTGCTTGAGCATCCTGTCGATGACCGCCAGCACCGCCGCATCGTCGAGGTCCCTGCGCTCGTCCACCTCCTTCTGCTTGAGGGCGGCCAGCAGCAGGCGGATCGCCCCCAGGCGCTCGGCCTCCCGGGCCTTCATCGCCGCCTTCATGTCCTCGTTGATGCGCGTCTTCAGCGACATGGTTGCTCCAGAAACAGAAAATCCGCCCCGGCAGCAAGCCC
>DASTHR010000240.1:0-5807 GCA_035718105.1 Burkholderiales bacterium | reverse complement strand
GCGGACGCGGCGGCGCGGATCATCAGCGCGAGCGCCTCGTCCATGCGCCCGCTCTCGGCGCACAGGGTCCCGAGGAGGTAAAGGCTGTCGGTGTGCCCCGGGTCGAGATCCAGCGCCTCCCGGTAAAGCGGCTCGGCCGCTGCCCGGTTTCCCCCGAGGTGTAACGCCCGGGCCGACTCGAACAGTTGTCTCGGGGCGCGGGCGCTCATCTACCGGCCCGCCACCCGCTCACGCATGGCGCGGAATGCCCCCTCCAGGGCACGGGCGAGGGAAGCGCCATCGGCCAGGGCCGAGCTCTCCAGCCGCCCGCGCAGCGAGGCGCGCAGTTCCGCGAGCGCGTCCAGCCGGCCGGCCAGCGTCACGGCCTTCGCCACAAAATCCTCCGGCGATGAGGCGACGAACTCGCGCAATCCGAGCTCGCGCATCATCGCTGCCCCCATGCGGGCGGCGCGACGGTCGCCGGCAAGGGTCAGCACCGGCACTCCCATCCACAGGCTGTCCAGCGTGGTCATGTGTCCGTTCCAGGGAAAGGTGTCGAGGCAGATGTCCGTGCGGTGAAACAGGGCCAGGTGCTCCGCCAGGGAAGTAAAGCCGTGCGTCTCCAGGCGACCGGGCGCCACGCCGCGTTCGCCGAAGCGCTCGACGACCCGGCGACGCGAGCCCGGGTCGGATAAGGCGCGCGCCTGCATCAGAAGCCTGGCCCCGGGCAGCGCCCGCAGGACCGAGGCCCACAGGTCGATCACGGGCCCGCTGATCTTTCCCAGGGCGTTGAAGGAGCCGAAGGTGAGCGCGCCCCCGCCGAGCGCGGGCAGCGGTCCGACCGCGGGGAACTCCGCGTCCGGGCGGAAGCAGAAGCACGGGCGATCCAGCCACCAAAGCGTCTCGCGGTAAAAGTCCTGGTCCTCGTCCGACGGATCGAGACCGCGATCCGTGATGACGAAGTCGATGCCGGGCAGGCCGGTTGTGGCGGGATACCCGAGATAGCTTGCCTGCACGGTGGCGAGGCGCCGGCTCAGCATAGCCAGGCGATTGGCCGCCGAGTGTCCCGCCAGATCCACCAGGACATCCAGCCGGTCGGCGGCAATCAGCGCGGCGGCCCGATCATGGCCGAGTCCATGAAGATCCCGCCAATGCTCGGCGTGGCCCCGCAACCGGGTGGTCATGCCGTCGGCGATCGCGGTGTCCGAATAGACGAACAGCTCGAAACGGCTGCGGTCGTGCGCCGCGAGCACCGGCTCGATGAGGTAGCCCACGGGGTGGCGGCAGAGGTCCGGCGAAAGGTAGCCGAGGCGCAGGCGGTCCCCGCCGGAGGGGGCCGGCCGGGGACCGGGCGCGGGAAAGCGGTCGCCCCAGCCGCAATGCGCCCGGAATAGGTCCGCGCGGGAGAGGCCCGGATCGTAATTCATCGCCAGCAGCAGGTTCGACTGGGTGACGGTGTTGCCGGCGGCAAGGTCGGCGGCCCGGCGGTAGTGAGGCATGGCCTCGGCCACGCGGCCCTGGTCCTTCAGCGCGTTGGCCAGCGTCACCTGTGCCGCGGCCTGGTCCGGACGCAGGGCAATGGCGCGCCGCGCCACCTCGATGGCCTCCTCCAGCGCCCCCTTCTTCACCAGCAGGTTGCCGAGGTTGATCAACGGCTCCGGCATCTCCGGCGCAGCCCGAAGCGCGCTGCGGAAGGCCTGCTCGGCGGCATCGAACTGACCCGATATCAGCAGTACGTTGCCGAGATTGTTATGAACATAGGGCGAGCCGGGGGCGAGCCGGCTGGCGGTCTCGAGATGCCGCTGAGCCTCGGCATAACGCCCCTGCTCCGCGAACAGCGTGCCGAGCAGGTAGCGCGCGTCAAGGTGCGCGGGTTCGGTTTCCAGGACCTTCTCGTAGAAGCGCCGGGCCTGCTCCAACTGGCCCGCGCGGTGGGCGGCCTGCCCCCGCTGCATCAGACTCTCGACCTGGCTCGACATGTCGTGGCGCTTCGCGTCGCGGGCACTGCGGGCGGACCGGGCGAAGCAACTCGCTCGCGCCACGCTGATCGCCGCCGGGCGGATCGCCGCCCCCTCAGTACGCCTTGGCAAATTCCCGCAGGAAGTTCTCCAGTTCCGACTCCGGGAGGTGATTGATGCCGGCGGCCGCCTCGCGCCCGCCGCCCGTGGGGAAGCGGCTGCACAGGGCCTCGGCGCCAGCGGGACGGGTGAGCGGCGCGCGCACGCTCACCTTGTAGCCGCCTCCCTTGTGCCGCACCAGCACCGCGTGGGCGCGGGCGGGATTCGCCACCGCCTGCCGATTGGCGAAAATTCCATGGATGCGCCGCGCCCAGGCGGCATCCGGAAACACGAAGGCCGCGGCCCCCGGCGTAGCCGCCTGGTGGCGGGTTTCCTCCGCCAGCGCCAGGTCGTCGGCGCAGGCCGAGCGCAGGACATCGAACACCGGTTCGTCGGCGATGAACTCGAAGGGGTTGGCGTAGCGGCTCACCGCGCCGTAGAGATCGGCGGGGTCGTAATGCAGGTCGTCCAGGGTCTCGCCGTAGGCGTTGTAGTTGAGGGCCTCACCAAGCTCCCTCAGCCGCTGCACGTCCGCGCCTTGCAGCCCCAGGGGCGCCGCCGCCTTGAGCGCGCTCTCGGCCAGGTTGTCGCCGAAGGCGCCCACCACGGCCCAGGCGCGATGCATGCCGTTCAGGAAGGCGTCCACCAGGAGGCTGGTGCACACTTCGGCTTCCTTGCCGATATGCGCGCGCAGGGCGGGATGCGACGGCACGTCTCCCGCCGCATGGTGGTCGAAGTAGAGCACCTCGGCGCCCTGGGCCAGAACGCGCCGCAGGGCCTCGCCATTCTCGCGCATGGAAATGTCGAGCACGGTGAGCCTGTCGCCCTGTTTCGCGGGCACCCTCTCCAGCAGGCGGATGTCGCGCTTCACGCCGGTCACCAGGGTTGCATCGCGCGGGTCCGCCAGGCGCAACTGGTGCAGCGCGCAGATGCCGTCGGCGTCGCCGTTGAATATGTCGTAGAATCTCAATCTGCAACCCCGTGGGAATTCTTCCTGACAGGACGGGGGCTCTCCGATGACCAGGCCGGTCGAAGACCTCGCGCTCCACGTACGCGCGCACCGCATTCCGCTGGGCGCGTACCTCGCCGTAGCTTACACGCTGCTCATCGTGCATGCCAGCCTGAACCCTTTCATCGGCTGGCGCCTTCCCGAAGCCGGCATGCTGGCCTTCCTCGCCGTCTGGCCGCGCTATCTCACCGCGTTCGACATCGTCGTCAACGTCGCCGCCTATGTCCCGTTTGGCGTCCTGCTGGCGGTGGCCCTCGCGCGGCGCCTGCGCCACCCGGAACTGCTGATCGCGGTCACCGCCGCCGGCGCCCTGCTCAGCTTGTCCCTGGAGGCGCTGCAATCCCTGCTCCCCGGACGTATCGCTTCCGTCGTCGACCTGATCGCCAATGCCGCCGGCGCCGCGCTGGGCGCGCTCGCCGGCCCGTGGCTCCGGCACCCCCCGGTGAAGCGCCACGTGATCGCGCTTCGCCACGCCCTGTTTCTTCAGGGCCGGGTGGTGGACTGGGGCCTCGCCCTGCTGGGGCTGTGGCTGCTGGCGCAGACCAACCCGGCCCTGCCGCTGATGGCGAGTTGGGCGCCCCAGGCCTGGCTCTCGCCCGCGCCGGAGCCCTTCAGCTTTCCGCAGATGCTGTCGGTGATGCTCAACACCTTCGCGGCATCCGCCCTGATCGGGATCCTGCTGCAGCCGGCGCGCCGCGCCTGGTGGTGGGCGTTGTCGTTCATGGCCATGGTGTGCGCGGTGAAGTGGGTCGCCGCGCAGTGGCTGGTCAAGCCCGGGCTGGCGCTGGGCTGGGCCAGCCGCGAGGCGGTGGTGGGCAGCGGCTACGGCTTGGCGCTGGCGGGACTCGCGGGCCTTGCGCGCCTGCGCGCCCAGGTCGCCGCCGCGGGGCTGGCGCTGGCGCTGGGCCTGGTCCTCGCGTGGGTCGCGCATCCCCAGGTGGCGTCGCCCGCGGTGGCACTGGCGGCATTCTCCTGGCGCGGCGGCCACCTGTTCACCTTCACCGGCCTCACCCAGGCGGTGGCCGGCATCTGGCCCTGGCTGGCGCTGGGCTACCTGGGACTGTTCTACCTGCGGCTCGGAAATCAGCGACCCGCGTAGGGCGCAAGGGTGGAGAGCCGAGGGTCTTCCACCGGCCCGCCCACCGTGAAGTGGTAAAGCGACTGGTAGGCGTCGCCTTCGATGCCCAGCAGCGCGTGCATGGCGTCGTCGAAGAAGCAGCCGATGCCGGTGCCGCGCACGCCGGCGGCCTCGGCCTCCAGGTAGAGCACCTGACCCAGCAGCCCGGTCTCCCAATAAAGTTCCCGGTAGCGCCAGGGCTCGTTCGCGACGGGATCATGGAAGCGGGTCAGGAAACCCAGCGCGAAGCAGGAGTCCGCCGCGATGTCCTGATGGCAGGACACGAGCCGCGCGCGATCCCGCAGGTCGCCCTCGGCCAGCAGGTAGAGCGGCAGGTGCGCCGGGCCCTCTTTCCGCCACAGCCAGTCGCGCCGCATCCCGCGCTGGAGTTCCCCGCGCTCGGCGGCATCCCGCGCCAGCAGGTACAACCCGGGCGCGAGCCCGGCGACCCGATGCACGAAAAGCGCCGGATGCGCCCGCGGCGCGTGGTCCAGGGTCTCCCAGGGCGGAACGGCGGCGCGCGGAAGCAGCGCATCCAGCATGTCGAAGAAAACCCCGGCGCCGATTTCCGTGACGCCGTCGAAATCCACCGCGCTGCGCCGCTGGCGGATCAGCCGCGCCGCGGCAATGTCAGGCGCGGGTCCCGCCAGCGGCGGGAGCGCCGGCGGGACCGGCGCCGGCTCCAGGGCCGTGCGCGGTTTCACCGCGGCAGCGTGCACCGCCGGAATGTCCGGCCACTCGCGGTGACTGCCGCTCAGTCGGTTGGCGCGCCCGCTCCACCGTGCGCCCTCCAGGGCCGCCAGCAACGGTCCGGGTTCGGGCCGGACCGCGCCCGGCCCCACCCACAGCAGCAGGTCGGGCGCCTCCTCCTCGGCGCCCGCGAAATCCCCGGCGCGGTCCAGGCCCAGCAGGGCCGCGACATCGGCGTCCCCCCAGGCGCCGAGGCGCCGGGCGCGCCAACCCAGGGCCGCCGCGGCATAGGCCACCGCCGCCATGGCATGCCCCACGTCGTGCTGGCAATAGCGGAAGGCGCGCATGCCGTACTTCCAGGCCTCGCGCCAGTGGATGCTGGCGAGTCCGAGGATCACCCCGTCCGGCGGAAACGCCGCGCTCCAGCCGGCGGCCGGCGCGGCGCGGTGCTCCAGGACGTGGTCGCGGCTCACGTAGTGGTGCACACCCGGCGCGAGTCCCGGCAGCGCCGGGCACACCACGTAGCCCTCGGTGGGATGCAGGTTGCCGCTGGAGGGATTGCAGCGCAGCGCCCAGGTGCTGCCGCGGAACGACTTCCAGGCCGAGAGTCCGAGGGAAAGCTCCAGCAGCGTCGCCACCCCGTTCAGGTCCAGGGGTCGGGGTGCCGGCCGCGGACCGCAGCGCAGCGCCGAAAACGGCGTGTCCAGGGCATCGGCGAGAAGCGGGAGCGGCAGCGTCCGCGCACCCTCGAAGCGGCGGAAGGGATCGGGCTGGCTGGCCCAATCCAAGCGGCCCGGCCCCGGCGCGTAGCCGTCCAGGCGGTGCTTGCTGCGGTCGTGGTAGGCGAAGACCGCGTCCGCGCCGATTGGCGGGCTCATGTCTGCGATACGTTCGGGGTCAATCGGGGGGCCCGCCGGGGCATCGGTTATAATCGCGCGACAGCCGAAAGGATCAG
>DASTHR010000239.1:0-3179 GCA_035718105.1 Burkholderiales bacterium | reverse complement strand
TGCATGCGGGTGGCGTTCCACCAGACGAAGAAGGGCTTGCCGTCCTTGGCCTGGCGCTGGATGAAGTCCTTGGCCGCCGCCAGGGTCTCCTCGTCCACGGTCTCCATGCGCTTCTTCGTGAGCGGCCCGGTATTCTCGCAGCTCTGGCCGCCCTTACCGTCCGCCTTGCACTTCATCACGCCGCGGGGGCCGAATTTCTTGCGGAATTCCGGGCCCTTCGGGTAGTCGAGGTTCTCCGGCTCCTCCTCGGCGTTGAGGTGGTAGAGGTTGCCGAAGAACTCGTCGAAGCCGTGCAGGGTCGGCAGGTGCTCGTCCAGGTCGCCCTGGTGGTTCTTGCCGAACTGTCCGGTGGCATAGCCCAGGCTCTTCATGACCGTGGCGACGGTGACGTCGGTCTTCTGCCAGCCCTCCTTGGCGCCCGGCAGGCCCACCTTGGTCATGCCGGTGCGCACCGGCACGCTGCCGTTGAGGAAGGCGGCGCGCCCCGCGGTGCAGCTCTGCTGGCCGTAGTAGTCGGTGAAGGCGACGCCTTCCCGGGCGATGCGGTCGATGTTGGGTGTCTGGTAGCCCATCATGCCGCGGCTGTTGTGGCTGATGTTCCAGGTGCCGATGTCATCCCCCCAGATGACGAGGACGTTGGGTTTCCTCTCGGCCGCGCCGGCGACACCGGCGCCGAGGAGCGCGGCGGCAACGGCGAAACTAAAAAGACGGGAAATCCATGCCGCGGTATCGGGAAAGCCGGTGCCATTCATTGATCATCCTCGCTTCTTGGTGTTGGTTGCCGGGATGTCGAAGCCGCCGCCGCTCTTCGACCGGGGTCGAGATTAGCATAAGGTTGGGGTAGTTCAGAAAGGCAGCGGGCGCGCGGCCCGGCGGTCGCTTCGCCCACGGCTATTCACCCGGCGCGCTGCTCGGCGATGCGCCCTGGGCCATCCGCGCGCCCACCAGCTGGGCCACCACCACCGCCAGGTAGAACTGCCCGAACACGGTTTCCAGCACCACGAACACCGTGGCCGGCGCCCGGCGTCAGCCCGCCAGGGCGAACAGGGGGATAAGCGCCGTCGCCACAGCTTTCCTGCCCGCGGTCCGGGTTGTCTTCGCGTCAGACTATAGGTGCCTCCGTCATGTGTCCGCCATTGCGCGGGCGGGAAGGGGCTGAGAAATCTGTCCGGGTGGGGCCGCTACTGGTTGATGCGGGAGTAGGCATAGCGCATCGGATCGGGGGAAATCCGGATCACCCCGTCGAAGGGACTGTCCATCTCCAGGATCAGGAAGATGGCGCCGGCGACCGAGAGCGCGCAGACCAGGAGCGCCCCTACCACGGTGGCGTTGCGCGGCGCGAACAGCCCGAAGCTGCTGAAGATGATGGTGAGCCAGAAGACGAGAACCGAAAGGAACGCCACCGGGACCGAGCTGCTCATTGCCCCGACCACTACCCAGCGGGCCTGCAGCAGGGCTTCGGCCTGGTCGATGGCGCGGGACTGGAGCCTGCGCTGCTCATCATCCCGGGACACCAGGGCGCGTATCGCATCGGCGAGGGCTTCGCCGCCCTGCCCCGTCTCCACCAGGTCCAGGTTCGCCGGCCGGGACGCATCCTTGGGCCACGTCAGCTCCAGGCGCTGCCCCACGGCGTGTTTGAGGCCATCGCGGATAGGCTTGGCCTCGGGTCCGTAGCGGGCCAGGGTCCGGTCGAGGGTGAGAATCGCCGCGGAAGTTTGCTTGACGGCCGTGTTCAGTTCATCGAAGGAACTCTTGGCTGAGGCCGTGACCAGCCCGAGAACCAGGGCCGCCATGGTGGCGATCAAGCCGACGGCCACCTTGACGCTGTCTTTTGACTGGTCGCTGATGTGATGCTCCGGCAGGGCGGATCGCAGCCAGATTCCTACCAAGGCGCCCCCGAAGGTGCAAGCGAACACCAAGGTGCTGACGAAAAGCGGATTTATGATGTCACCCCGAGGTCATGCTAGAGGGCCCCCAGTGCTGCGGGTTCCCGGGAAGCCCGCGGCGCGGACAGCAGACGATGCGGCACTGCGACGTCAGAAGCGGAAGCTGACCCCAATGAGGCCACCATCGATGGTCAGGTTGGAGAGGGCCTTGTTGTCCGGGAACTCGTAGTCCAGGTAACGATAGGCGAGGAGCAGGCTCCCCCAATTGAACTCGTAGCCGACGCCCGCCAGCGCCTGCCAAGTCCAGTCGCTGTCGCCGGTGCCGACGTCCAGGTAGTAGGGCAGGTACCAGCCGCCCTGGCCAAGGCGGACCTGGCCGTGCACGCCCACGATGGCGTCCAGGAAGTCGTCCTCGGAGGAGAGCGCGCCCTGGCGCAGCGGCAACGCGATCGGTCCTACATTGCCCGTGAATGCCCAGTTGAACTTCTGGTCCAGGGTCAGGTAGCGGAAGCCGCCGAACACATTCAGGTTATGGGTGGGCGCCTCGATGGCCGCGTACTCTCCGGCCAGCGTCCACACCCAGCCCTTGAGGCTGTAGTCGCCAGTCATCACCGCGTCCCCCGGCACCGTGATGAGGCGCCCGCCCACGGTGAACGGCCGCGCCCCCGTCTTCGAGTCGCCGAGGTCGAGGTAGATGACATCGGTGAACGCGCCCCAGCGGCCCCTGCGCGCCTCCAGTGTCCCCATGAACACGCCCTGCAGGCTGTCCAGGATCTGGCTCGCGTCCACCTGCGTGTTGCCGGTCTGTCCGGTTATCGGCGGCAGGTTGGAGTCCGCCTCCACGTCCGGCAGCCAACCATAGAGCGTGGCCTGGAATTTCCATTCGTCCGCCGCCACGGCCGATGCCTGCAGCAGCGCAACCGCCCCCAGCATGGCGCACAGAGTGCGCCGCCCATCACCTGTCTTCAGCATGCCCGACTCCCTGAAAGGATCGTCCGCCGCAGCGAAATCGCCAACACCCGTCGCCGGCGCTTATTTCGTTTCCACCCTGACTTTTGGAATGCGCCCCGTGAACCGCGACTTCGCCTCGGCGCCGATCGCTTCCACCACCGGTGTGCCCAGGTCTATGCCCACGTCGGCGGTCTCGTCGGCGGAGAAGATGCCGGCCTGGGTGTGCGCGATCCGCCCCTCGGCCACCTTCTCGCCGTTCACGAACAGGGTGCCCTTGCCGCCCTTGGCGGGGCCGCCGCCGTCGTAGTCGAACTGGAATACCAGGGTGGATTTTCCGGGCGC